>VGRB01000324.1 GCA_016875475.1 Deltaproteobacteria bacterium | reverse complement strand
GTCGTGACGGTGTCCTACAAGCTGAACGGGCTCGGGTGGCGCCACATCCTGCGCCAGGTGGTGCTCCCGGGCTTCCTCGGCGAGCTGGCCTTCACGCCGCTCGGGTTCGCGCTCGCCCTGGCCTACAAGGACCAGGACATCCGCATCCTCGGCGCGCTGGGCGTGTCGTACATCACGTTCAACTACATCTTCAAGCGCATGTGGGTGAAGTCCGAGGCGGAGGGCGAGCAGGCGCGCGAGCTGAAGCTGGTCGAGGAGGTCGGCCGCGCCGCGGCGTCCACCCTGGACGTCGAGGAGATGGGCCGCCGGATCGGAATGGCGCTGGTCGGGGCGCTGCCCGGGACCGCGGGCGTGGTCCTGAGCGTGGTGCCCGAGAACGGCGGCGGGCCGCTCCACTTCGTCCGCGCCGGGGACCGCGCCGACAAGCCCGCCGTGCTGGGCGCCGTGCTGCGCGTGCTGGCGCGCGAGGCGGACTGGGCGGGCGAAGCGGCCCGCATCGCCACGCCGGTCGCGCCATCGCCACCGCTCGACGAGATCACGGTCGGCCAGGTGCTGACCTGCCCGCTCGTCGCCCCGAACGGGACGAGACGCGGGTTCCTGTCGATCGCCCTCCACGCCGGGACCCGGCCGACCGAGGGCCACCACCGCATCCTGGCGAGCATCTCGCGGCAGGCCGCGATCGCGGTCGAGAACTGGCGGCTTTACAGCATGGCCACGGAGGACGGCCTGACCGGGCTGTACGTGCGCCGCTACCTCGAGACGCGGCTCGCGGAGGAGTTCGAGCGCGCCACGCGATCGGGCTCCGCGTTCTGCCTGCTCCTGGTGGACGTGGACAACCTGAAGGTGGTGAACGACCTCCACGGCCACGGCGCCGGGGACACCCTGCTGCGGGAGGTCGCTGCGGCGCTGCGCGAGTCCATCCGCGGCATGGACGTCGCCTGCCGCTGGGGGGGGGACGAGTTCGCGGTCCTGCTGCCCGACATGTCGCTGGAGGACGGCTTCGCGGTCGGCCAGCGCCTGGCCGAGGCGGTGAAGGCGCGGACGTTCGCGGTCGGCGGCGCCACGGTCAACCCGTCCGCCAGCGTCGGCGTGGCGGGCCACCCGACGAGCGGGCCGCGGGATCCGGCGGACCTGTTCGCGATCGCGGACCGGGCGCTCTACGCGGTCAAGAAGTCGGGGAGGAAGGGGACGGTCGTGGCGGCGGAGCCTCGGGACTCGTGACCGGGGTGTGGGCTGACAGCCACTGGGCGGGCACGGGTACGGGGACTGGGTACTAGGACCGGGCGATCAGGTTGCGGATGCGCTGGCCCTGCGCACACTTGTAGCAGGAGGACTCCTTGAGACCGAACGCGTTCGCCTCGACGAACGAATCGAGACACTTCTCGACGCTCACGTCTTCCTCGCGGGACCTGCAGTTGAAGGGCACGTCGAGTCTGACCTGGACGCGCTGCGGCATCGCTTCCCTCGGCGTCAACATCTCACCAGAGCCCGCGGACCTGGCCGATCGCCATCGCCAGAGCCTGTCGAAAGAGCCCGGCGACCGCGCCGAGCCTGCGAGTGAACGGATTATTGTCGCCGGTCTTGCGGCTGTCAACTGGGGTCCTGCAACCGGTCGTGAAACGAGGTGATTTCCCATGGTGATCGGGCTCACGGGCAAGAACGCCTCGGGCAAGGGCGAGATCGCGAAGATGCTGGTCGCGGGGGGGTTCGAGTACTTCTCGCTGTCCGACGAGATCCGCGCCGAGCTGGCCGCGCGCGGGGTCGCTCCGTCGCGCGAGGCGATGATCGAGGAGGGCCGCCGCCTGCGCAGCGACCACGGACTGGACGTGCTGGCGCGCCGCGTGGTCGCGCGCTTCACGCCGGGCGTGAACCAGGTCGTCGATTCGGTCCGCAACCCCGAGGAGGTCCGGTTCCTGCGCACGATCGCGGGCTTCTTCCTGGTCGCGGCGGACGCGCCCGTCGAGGTCCGGTTCGAGCGCGCCCGCGGACGCGCCCGCCCGGGCGACCCGGTGGACCCGGCCGGGTTCGAGGACGCGGAGCGGCGCGAACTCGAGAGCGGCGACCCCGCGGCCCAGCAGCTCGTGGCCACGATCGCGCTCGCCGACTTCACCGTTCCGAACGACGGGGACATGGACGCGCTCCGCGCCTCGGTGAACTCGACGTTCCGCGAGGCGGCGCGACGCGTGCCGCGGCCCGGCTGGGACGAGTACTTCGTGCGGATCGCCCAGGTGGTCGCGACCCGGTCGAGCTGCGTCAAGCGCCAGGTCGCGGCCGTGGTCGTCCGCGACAAGCGCGTGATCTCGACCGGCTACAACGGGACGCCGCGCAACACCCGCAACTGCGCCGACGGCGGGTGCGAGCGCTGCCTGTCGCTGGCCGCGCCCGGCGCGAGCCTCGGGGACTGCGTCTGCTCGCACGCCGAGGAGAACGCGATCGTCCAGGCCGCGTTCCACGGCGTCTCGCTGCGCGGCGCCACGATCTACTCGACCTTCATGCCGTGCGTGATGTGCACGAAGATGATCATCAACTCCGGGATCGCCGAGGTCGTCTACCGGACGCCCTACCCGCTGCCGGCGGCGGCCGCGAGCCTCTTCGAGGAAGCCGGGGTGGTGGCCCGCAGGCTGCAGTAGCCGCGCCGGCTCCGGCGCGGGCCGCCAGGGACGAATCGGACGGACGCGGGGGGGGGCGGCCCCAAGCTACAAGAACAGATCGGGGTTGAGCTCCGCCGTCGGGTCCACGGCGTACCGCGTGAAGTCGGCCGCGCCCGCCTCGCGCAGGACCTCCTCGTCGATCAGGAACCTCCCGGTGCACTCGCGCGACGGCCGGGTCAGGATGGCGTGCGCCGCGTCGGCCACGATCCCTGGCGTCCGGCTCCGGCGGGCGGTGTCCTCCCCCCCGAGCAGGTTCCGGACCGCGGCCGTGTCGATGGTGGTCGCGGGCCAGAGCGCGTTCACGGCGACCCCGGCGTCGCGCAGCTCGGCGGCCATGCCGATCACCAGCAGGCTCATGCCGTACTTGGACAGGCTGTAGGCGACGTGCATGCCGAGCCAGTGCGGGTCGAGCTTCGGCGGCGGCGACATCACCAGCACGTGCGGGTTCGGCGCCTCCTTCAGGTACGGCAGCGCCGCCCGGGTGCACAGGAACGTGCCGCGCACGTTGACCTGGTGAATCAGGTCGAACCGCTTCATCGGCGTGTCCGCGATGCCGGCAAGGAAGATGGCGGACGCGTTGTTCACCAGCGCGTCGATCCCGCCGAAGGTCTCGGCCACGGTCCGCATCGCCGCCTCGACCTGCTCGTCGGACCGGATGTCGACCTGGAGCGCCAGGCCCCTGCCGCCGGCCTCCTCGATCGCGGCCGCGGCCGAATGGATGGTCCCGGGCAGCTTCGGATGCGGCTCGGCCGTCTTCGCCAGCACCGCGACGTTCGCCCCGTCGCGCGCGGCGCGCAGCCCGATCGCGAGCCCGATCCCGCGGCTTCCTCCGGTGACGACGATGGTCCTTCCCTTCAAATCCGGCACTTGGCACCTCCGTCAAGCCGAAACGTCCGCCCGCGCGCCCCCCGCGAGGCACGCACGCGCCCGCGATGATCGTTTATTATCCCTCCTGTCTCCGGCGCAAGGGGGCCTCTCGTGACGGCTCGATTCGGCAGGCTTCCGGCAGTTCTGGTCGCCGCGCTCTTCGCGGCGTGCGGCGGGGGAGGGGGAGGCGGCGGCGGCGACGGCGAGCCTGGTGACGACCCGGGGCCCGGCCCGGACGACGTGATCGAGGTCGCGGGCGACGTCGCCGGGGACGCCCCGAAACCGTGGGACCCCGGGACGCAGGATGTCTGCACCGGCGCCTCCTGCCCGCCGAACACGTGCTACAACCACAAGCTGAACCCGGACGAGACCGACCTCGACTGCGGCGGCGTCTGCCCGCCGTGCGGCTGGGGCAAGACGTGCAGGACCGACGACGACTGCGTGACGGGCGCCTGCATCCACGACGAGTGCGGCGTCCCGAGCTGCACGGACGGGCTCCTGAACGGCTCCGAGACCGATCTCGACTGCGGCGGACCGTGCAGCCCGTGCGCCCTCGGGAAGAAGTGCGCGGCATCCAGCGACTGCGCCTCGCAGGCGTGCACCGACGGGGCCTGCGTGACGGCAACGTGCGACGACGGCAGGAAGAACGGCGGCGAGGCGGACGTCGACTGCGGGGGGCCGTGCGAGCCGTGCGGCCCCTACAAGACCTGCTCGAAGCACGACGACTGCACCACCCGGTTCTGCAAGAACGCCGAGTGCATCGGCTGCACCTCGGCCGCGGTCTGCCCCGGCGCGGACTCCGAATGCCGCAAGCGGACCTGCGTCGGGGGCGTGTGCGGGTTCGAGAACGAGCCCGACGGCGAGCAGGTCCCGACCCAGAAGAAGGGCGACTGCATCGTGGTCGTCTGCGACGGGCTCGGAGGCTCGCACAACGTGGCGGACGACGCGGACGTGCCCGTGGACAACAACCAGTGCACCGAGGACGAGTGCGACGCGGGCGTCGCCACGAACCCGTTCTCGATCCCCGGCGCGCCCTGCGCGATCGGCGCCGGCAAGGTCTGCAACGGCAAGGGCGCCTGCGTCGACTGCGTCGCGGGCACGGACTGCCCGTCCGGCGTGTGCAAGAACGCGAAGTGCGCGCCCGCCTCGTGCACGGACAAGGTCCGGAACGGCGGCGAGACCGGCATCGACTGCGGCGGGCCGTGCCCCGGCTGCCCTATCGGGGACCCGTGCAATGAGTCGGGGGACTGCGAGACGGGATTCTGCGACGGCACGAAGTGCGTCGAGTGCCTGATGGCCGGCGACTGCCCCAAGCCCGCGTCGACCTGCACCTTCCGCACCTGTGACGACGGCGCGTGCGGGACCGCGAACGTGGCGCCCGGCGCCCCCGCGACGCAGCAGACCGCGGGCGACTGCAAGGTCGTGAACTGCGACGGGGACGGGGCCGCGGTCGCCCCCGTGCCGGAACCGGCCGACGTCCCCGACGACGCGAATCCGTGCACCGAGGACCTGTGCACGGCGGGCGCGCCGTCGAACGACCCGGTCGCCGCCGGGACCGGGTGCGGCGAGCCGGGGGGCCCGGTCTGCGACGGCGAGGGCGCCTGCGTCGAATGCCTCGACGCGCCCTGCCCCACCGTCCTCCTGCTGGCGGGCAGCGCGGCGCAGCTCGTCACGGGCGGATTCCGCGCCGGCAAGGGCTGGACCGTCGCGACGGCGTCCGGCGGCGCCACCTCCGTGAGCGTGGGCGCGTGGAAGGACCAGGTGGTCGGGTTCGCGGCCGCGGGCGGCGTCCCGCTCCGCTGGACCGCATGGAAGGACGAGGCGTGGTCCGCGTTCGCCGAGATGGGGGCGGCCGGTGCCTGGAAGGGCGCGCCCGCGCTCACGCCGGTGACGAACAAGCTCCACGCGGTGCTGCACGGCGCAGCGATGGGCTACTGGCTCGCGTCCTGGGACGGCGCCGCCTGGACCGATGCCGCGGCCGTGGGCAGCCCGGCGGTCGGCGGACCCACGCAGGCGGCGGCCGGCGCGTCCGAGAAGACGGGGATCACGGTCCTGTTCGCGGACGCGTCGGACGGCAACCGGCTGAAGGTGACCGCCCGCGCCGGCGGCGCGTGGACCGCGCCCGTGCAGATCGCCTCGGACGCGATCTTCAGCATCCCGCCCGCGATCGCGGTCACGACCGGCGACGCCGACCGGCTCGGCGCCTACGTCCGCAACGACGGCCAGGTGATGTACTTCCGCCACGGGACCGTCGGCTGGACCGCGCCGGCGCCCGTGACCGGCGTCACGTCGGCCGGGGCGGTGTCCCTCGCCGCGCTGCCGGACGGCCGCGCCGCGATCGCCTGGAACGGGATGGACGGCCGGCCGTTCGTGGCCGTGCTGGACGGTGACGCGTGGGGGGCCGTCGAGGCGATCGCCGAGGCCGGGGTCAGCGCCGCGACGCGCCCGTCGCTCTCGCCGGGGATCGGCGGGGCCGACGTCGAGGCCGTGTTCCTGGACGCGACCGGCCGCGCGCTGCACGCCCGCCGGGTGGCCGGCGACTGGACCGAGCCGTCGCAGGTCGGCGCCGCTTCGGGCCTGTCTTGCGCCGCTGTCGCCACGGTGTTTTGAGGGGATAGCCCCAAGGGTACAGCCCCACCCGCCGGCAGCCGGGCCGAAGACGCCGCCCTGATACACGTCGCAGCGACTCGGGGCCGGTTCGCGCGGGCGACGTCTTCTACAGATATGAATCGGCAGCCGGCGGGGGAACAGGGTCGGGGTCTCCCGAAAGGGATTTCGCGGTTGCGCGGCCCGCGGCCGCGCGCATCGCGGCGCGCTGCACGTCGTCGGGGTCTCCCGAAAGGGATTTCGCGGTTGCGCGGCCCGCGGCCGCGCGCATCGCGGCGCGCTGCACGACGTCGGGGTCTCCCGAAAGGGATTCCGCGGTTGCGCGGCCCGCGGCCGCGCGCATCGCGGCGCGCTGCACGTCGTCGGGGTCTCCCGAAAGGGATTTCGCGGTTGCGCGGCCCGCGGCCGCGCGCATCGCGGCGCGCTGCACGACGTCGGGG
>VGRB01000323.1 GCA_016875475.1 Deltaproteobacteria bacterium | reverse complement strand
CCGTGCCTGGACTCGGCGGACCCCGACGCGAAGGTCCACGAGCAGGCGGGCGTATGGGCGGCCGATCCGGGGGCGGGCCCGCTGCCGGTCGCCGAGGTCACGTGGCAGGGCGCCAGGGCGTTCTGCGAGGCCGCGGGCCGGCGCCTGTGCACCGAGGCGGAGTGGCAGAAGGCCGCGCGCGGCGGGTGCGAGCTGTACGCGGACTGCGTGACCGACAGCCGGGTACACCCGTGGGGCCCTGCGGCGGCGACGTGCGACTTCGCCGTGATGGACGACGACGGCGGACCGGGGTGCGGGACCGGCGGCCCGCTGGCCCCCGGCAGCCGCAAGGCCGGCGCGAGCCTGTACCGGGCGCTCGACATGGCCGGGAACATGTGGGAATGGGTCGAGGACTGCTACCAGGGCAGCCACGCCGGCTCGCCGACGGACGGGTCGGCGCGCACCGTGTGCGGCGACGAGTTCGCCGGAATGAAGGTGTCGTGCGGGGGCGGCTACCTCAGCACGGACAACGTCCGCGTTTCGTCGCGGTCTCCCGTGACCGCGGCGGCCGGGGCCCACGACGCCTCCTTCCGCTGCTGCCGCTCCCTTTGAGCGTCCTCGAGTCGATTGACATCGGTCCCGGCCGCGGGATAATTCCCCGGCGCGGATCGGGCGGCCACGCGGGCCCGCCGGCCGGACGCGCAGGGAGGCGCGCGTGGAACGCTCGGCCGCTGGTGCCCCGGACGTCCCGGACGCCCCGGACGGGCAGGACGGCTTCGTCACGACCACCCTGCGCGGGCTCGTGAACTGGGGCCGGAAGTACTCGCTCTTCCAGTACCCGTTCGTCACGGCGTGCTGCGGGATGGAGTACATGTCGGTCTCGTGCGCCCACTTCGACGTGGCGCGCTTCGGGGCCGAGATCCCGCGCTTCTCGCCGCGCCAGAGCGACCTGCTCTGGGTCGTCGGCACGGTCACCCACAAGAACGCCCCCACGCTGCGCCGCGTCTGGGAGCAGATGTGCGAGCCGAAGTGGGTCGTCGCCTTCGGGGCGTGCGCCTCGTCCGGCGGGTTCTACGACAACTACGCGACCGTCCCGGGGATCGACCACGTCATCCCCGTGGACGTGTACATCCCGGGCTGCCCGCCGCGGCCCGAGCAGGTCATGGACGCGCTGCTGAAGCTCCAGGAGAAGATCGAGCGGGAGCCCTTGCGCGTCCGCTAGGACGCGCCCGCCGCGCGCCCGGACCGATCGACGGGGCGAGCCGGGCACGGGCACCGAGGGCGGGTTCGGGCTCGGGCTCGGGTTCGGGTTCGGGTACGGACGAGGAGGAGGAAGCATGGGCGAGCAGTCGGGGATCGAGCTGAGGACGTTCTCCTACATCGACATCCTCCAGCCGCAGCTCGCGTCGTTCATCGCCACCATCTCCCGGGGCTTCCATCCCCTCGAGGACGAGGCCTCGCTGTTCGTCGAGATCGCTCCCGGTCTCCAGATCAACCTGATCACGGACCTCGTGCTCAAGCGCACCGAGGTCATCCCCAGCATGCAGGTCGTGGAGCGCGCCTACGGGATGCTCGAGGTCCACTCGAAGGACCAGGGGCAGGTCAAGCAGGCCGGCCAGGAGATCCTCGACTTCCTCGGGCTGAAGGAGACCGACCGCCTGAAGCCCCGCATCGCGTCCAGCCAGATCATCACGGGGATCGACAACCACCAGACGCACCTGATCAACCGGATGCGCCACGGCGACTTCCTGCTGAAGAACGACACCCTGTACATCCTCGAGGTCCACCCCGCCGGCTACGCGGCCATCGCGGCCAACGAGGCCGAGAAGGCGTCGCCCATCCACGTGCTGGAGGTCATGACCTTCGGTGCGTTCGGCCGCCTCTACCTCGGCGGTCCGGAAGACAACATCCGCGAGGCCGTGACCGCGATCGAGAAGACGCTCGGCGAGATGGAAGGCCGGCCGAACGCGGGCATTTCCCTCGTCTACTGATCCTCCCTCCCCGGGGAGTTCGCGGGGTTCGACGGCGGCCGCTTGATCCCCCCGATCGGGGTGCTACCCTACGGAGCGTGGCGTTTCCGTCTTGAATGGAGGATTCCATGGTCTACGAGGCGAAGAACTACGACAAGCTCATCGGGATGCCCGGGTTCTCCGAGCCCCTGCTCCGGAACCACTTCACCCTGTACCAGGGGTACGTGACGAACACGAACAAGCTCTGCGACGCGCTCGACGCGCTGTCCCACGAGGGCAGGCAGGCCACGCCCGAGTTCGCCGAGCTCGCGCGCCGCTTCGGATGGGAGTGGAACGGAATGCGCCTGCACGAGTACTACTTCGACAACCTCGCCGGGAACGGCCAGCCGAGCGGGAAGGTGAAGGACGCGCTCGCCAAGGACTTCAAGGACTTCGAGAGCTTCCAGAAGTACTTCCTGGCCGTCGGGGCCATGCGCGGGATCGGCTGGACCGTGCTCTACCACGACCCCCAGTCGAACCGCTTCTTCGTGTCCTGGATCAACGAGCACGACGGCGCGCACCTCGCGGGCTGCAACCCGATCCTGGTGATGGACTGCTTCGAGCACGCCTTCATGCTGGACTACGGGGTCAAGCGGGCCGACTACCTCGCCGCGTTCTGGAAGAACGTGGACTGGGCCAAGGTCGAGTCGCGGATCCGCTGATGGCTCACACCCGGTACGTCGCGCCGGCGCGCGCGATCCCGATGTTCCCGTGCGCGGCGAGGAGCGGCGCCAGCTCGGACTCGATCTCGGCCGCCAGCTCGGGCTTCAGGTGGATCAGGCGGATCGGGATGCCCGGCGGGAGCCTGCCGATCGCGTCCGCGAGCGTGGCGGGCGTCAGGTGCCCGGACAACGCGGCGATCCGGGCCAGGCGGTCCGGGTAGCTCACCTCGACGAAGGCGGCGCGCGCGGCCCGGGCCGTCGCCATCTCCCACAGGCGCGTCGTCGGCCCGGTGTCGCCCGAGAACACCACCGGGCGCTCGCCCGGCAGCGACACGAGCCACCCGACCGCGGGCACCGAATGGCTGACCTCGACCGGCGTCGCCTCCAGCCCGGCGACCCGCACCGGCACCTCGGGCGTGACCTCGACGAAGCGGACGAACGGGCTCGCGCGGTCGGGGATCCGCGTCAGGTCCGGCCAGAGCGCGTCGTTGAACAGGTGCGTCGTCAGGGTGCGGATGACCGGTGCGATCGAGCGGACCTCGAGCGTCGGGCAGCCGTAGCGCCGGTCGAGCAGGAGCGGCAGGCCATAGACGTGGTCGAGGTGCGCGTGCGTGACGATGCACCCGTCGATGCCGTCCGCCTCGCCCTCCGACAGCAGCGCCTGCCCCCCGCCGGCGTCGAGCAGCACGTGCCCGTCCAGCAGGTAGCAGGAACTGCGCGACTCCTGCACCTCCCCCCCGTGCATTCCGAGGACCCGGACCTCCATTCGACACCCGAACCCGTGGACGCATGCTAGGATAACACGCCCGCTCGCGGGCAGGGGGCCAAGGAGGTTCGGGTGAGCCCAGCCATCTCGTTCGTGCTGCGTTTCGCCGCGCCGGCTGCGGCGCTGCATTTCCTCGCGTCATGCGGGTCGGCAGGCGCGGACGGGAACGCCGTGCCGGATTCCGGCACGCCCCCGGGCAAGGCGGACCGCATCGGCCGCGACGGGCAGATCGAGCCGAAGAACCTCGCGGCCGGCGACATGGTCGTCTACGAGGTGCAGGCGCGTTCCGCGAACGCGTGCAGCCCCGCGACCGGCGGGGAGGCGTGCGCGGCCAGGATCGCTCCGCACTTCGACTACTTCGGCCCCGGGTGCGACGCGCTCGACGAACTCGCCGCGATCCGGAAGGGCACGCTCGACGACCTGCTCGCGGACGCCGGCGAGCCGCACCGCACCGGCGGCATCACGCTCCGGTACGTCGACGAGGTCGTGGGCGCGAACACCGTGTGGCTGATGCCGACCTTCCCGCACAACTTCCGCTACGACCTGCCGGACGCGTGTGACGACCTCGGGTCGCCTTACGCGGTCCGCGACTACCTCCACGTCCGCGGGTCCCTGTCCGACCGCTGCGTCGTGGCGGGGCGCGACGAGTGGAGCGACGAGCCGTGCTGGGGCGACGACGCGCTCGACCGGCTGATCGCGGCCGCGCACGCCCGCGGCATGAAGGTGATGCTCGACCTCGCGTTCAACCACTTCGGCCACGAGTACCTCTTCTACGACCTCGCCGGCGTGGTCCCGGTGCGCGACCGGCTCGCCGAGGGCCCGGCCGACGACATGTGGGACTTCGACGCCACGTTCGAGGAGGCCCTGGTCCGGCCCGAGGTCCTGGACGACCCCGCGGAGCTGCCCCCCGAAGCGCCGCGCACGCTCGAGGCGATCTGCGGCGCGCCTGTGAAGAAGGGGCCGGACGCGGTCCGGCGCTGGCTGATGTGGCGCGAGGCGTTCGACCACGAGCGCGCCGCGATGGATTGCGGCCGCCCCGCGACGCTCGAGCAGCAGGTGCCGGGGTTCTACCTCGCGCGCGACGCGTGGTCCCCGTCGCGGCAGGTCGGCGACAACTACACGAACGACTGGCGCGACGTGAAGTTCCTGTTCCACAACGCGCGCGATTCGGCGCACGCCTGGGAGTTCGCGCGGACGCGCGAGTACGTGTTCCGCGTCGTGGACTGGTGGCTGTCCCGCGGCGTGGACGCCTTCCGGATGGACCACGCGAACGGGCTGACCGAGAACGAGTGGCGCTACGTGATCCGCAAGGCGCGGTACTACCAGCAGAAACGCGGGATGCCGCCGCCCGTGTTCCTGTCCGAGAGCTTCCACGACATCGAGCAGTTGAACCGCGTGTTCGACGCGCTGACCGAGGGCTACCACCACGACATCTGCAACGGCCGGCGGAACGCGCGCGACCTCGAATCGAAGCTGTTCGAGGGCCGCACCGCGTACCTGCACGACCTGTCCTTCGTGCTGCTCAACCTCGAGACCCACGACGAGGGGCGGCTGTTGAAGCCGTACACGGGGTTCGACATCTGGCGCGGCGCCACGTTCTACTCGATCGCGGCGGCCTCGCGCGGCATGCTGATGCTGCAGGTCGGCCAGGAGTGGGGCGAGCCGTGGGACCTGGGCTTCCGGCGGTCGGACTACCTGCGCGGCCGCTTCCCGGCCGAGCCGAACTGGGACGGCCGCGGGGACAAGCTGACGGACCTCTACCGCGCGATCCACCGCGCGCGCCTCGCGCCCGAGAACGCGGCCCTGCGCTGGGGGAAGTACTACTTCCCGCGGACTGACAAGGGCGAGGTCAAGGAGCAGCTCTTCGCCATGGTCAAGCACATGGAGGACTGCTCCAACACCGTGTTCGCGTTCGCCCGCCTGTGGACGGACGACGTGGAGGCCACGTATGCGGTCGGCCCCGACCTCGCGGGCCGGATCTGCCTTTCGGACGGGGCGCGCTACCGGCTGGTCGACGTGCTCACGGGCCGCGACGTGTGGGCCGCGGCGCACCCGGACGGCCGCACCGGCGCGCACCTCCGCGAGTTCGGCATCTACGTGCGCCTGGACCTCGGCACGCCGTTCCAGTGGCTCCGGCTGGAGCGGATCTGATCAGCGCGGGCCCCGGCCTACGGCTGCGGCCAATCCAGGTACAGGCAGTCGAACTCGTCCTCGCACTCGAGGTCCGCGAGGCAGTCCGCGGGGCAGGACTCCGAGGTCTCCACGTAGCGGTCGTCGAGGTAGCACCACGGCCAGTCCCCGGTCCCGCAGTAGGTCGCGTCCGCGATCGCCCGGCAGGTACGGCCCCACCAGGGGCCCGCGCACTCCCAGTAGCCCGGGCCGGCGATCGGCCAGTCGTAGAACGCGCAGTCGATCGCGCCGTCGCACGGCTGGCCCTCGCCCGGCGTGCCCGACACGTCGCAGTCGGCGGGGCAGGACGCCGCGGACTCGCCGGTCACCGCCTGGCAGTTGCCGTTCCCGCAGCTCGGGGCCCCGTACTGCGGGGTGCAGGCGCCGTCCTCGCACCGCCAGCGGCCCTGCACGAGCGGCGGCTCGACCTCGGGTCCGGGGTCGGGGGGGGGCGGCAGCTCGGGTCCGGGGTCGGGCGGCGGCGGGAGCTCCGGGCCCGGATCGGGGGGCGGTGGCAGTTCGGGACCGACGTCGTCGGTCGGCGGCAGCTCCGGCGCGGGGTCGGGCGGCGGCGGCAGCTCCGGCGCGGGATCGAACGGCGGAGGCAGCTCGGGGGCCGACTCCTCCTCGATCTCCTGGGGCATCCCCGGATCGACCTTCACGAACTCGGGCCTGCCGGGATCGGGCTCCGGCACGCCCGGGTCCTCCCAGGCCTCCCCGCCCGGGACCTCGACGCCCGGACCCGGCTCGGCGAGGACGCCGTCGCCGGGGCCGAAGCCCGTGTCGGGCGTGATCGCCGTCAGGCCCGGAGCGGCGCTGGAAGGGCACCCCGCCAGGAACGCGAGCACCGGAACCAGGGCCACGATTCGCACGAGCTTCATGCCGGAAACCGCCACTCCCCCCTGGCCTAGGAGCCTGTCGGGCAATTCCGTCCTGCTGCGAAATCGCCTGCATCCCGACGTGCTGCGTCGCTGCGCCCCGAAACGGCGTCAACGTAGGCCAGGACTACGCCTCC
>VGRB01000322.1 GCA_016875475.1 Deltaproteobacteria bacterium | reverse complement strand
GGCCGTGAAGGTCGTCCGGTCCCCTCACGCGCGCGCGCGAATCCTCACGATCGACGCGTCGGCCGCCCGCTCCGTGCCCGGTGTCGCGTGCGTCGCGACCGCGGCGGACGTGCCGGGTCGCAACTGCATCCCGGTGGTGATGCGGGACCTGCCGCTGTTCGCGGCCGGCGAGGCCCGCTACCACGGCGAGCCGGTCGCGGTCGTCGGCGCCGAGACCGAGGAGGCGGCCGAGGAGGCGGCGCGGCTCGTGCGCGTGGAGTGGGAGCCGCTCCAGCCTCTGACCGACCCGCTCGCCGCGCTCGAGCCGGGTGCGCCGGTGATCCACTCGCCGGACAACGTGTTCCGGCGGTGGCAGGTCCGGAAGGGCGACGCCGGCGCGGCGCTCGCGCGGGCGGCCGTCGTGGTGGAGAACGAGTACCGCACGCCGTACCAGGAGCACGCCTATCTCGAGACCCAGGGCATGCTCGCGGTGCCGACGCCGGACGGGGGGATCGAGGTCTCCGGGTCCATGCAGTGCCCGTTCTACGTGCGCGAAGGGCTCGCCGAGGTGCTCGGGCTCCCGCTCGCGAAGGTCCGCGTGGTCCAGGCCGCGACCGGCGGCGGGTTCGGTGGCAAGGAGGACGTGCCGTCGATCGTGGCGGGGCAGGCGGCCGTGGTGGCGTGGATGACCGGGCGCCCGGCCAGGGTGATCTACAGTCGCGACGAGGACATCCTGTCCATGTCGAAGCGCCACCCGGCCGTGATCCGGTCCTCGTACGGGTTCGCGCCGGACGGCACGCTGCTCGCCGCGAAGGTGCGCTACGTGCTCGACGCGGGCGCGTACTCGACGCTGTCGCCGGTCGTGTCCTGGCGCGGCACGGTCCACGCGGTCGGGCCGTACCGCTGCGAGAACGTGGCCGTGGACACGGTCGCGGTCGCGACGAACAAGGTCCCGTGCGGCGCGTTCCGCGGGTTCGGACAGCCCCAGGTACTGTTCGCGGCCGAGTGCCAGATGGACGAGGCCGCGGCCCGGCTCGGGCTGGACCCGATCGAGCTGCGGCGCCGCAACGCGCTCCGGGACGGCGACGAGACGCCGACGGGCCAGCGGCTGCGCGCCGAGGTCGGGCTGTCCGAGGCGATCGACCGCGTAGAGGCGGCGTCGGGGTGGAGGGAGAAGCGGGCCTCCCCCCCGGCGCGTCCGTCCGATTCGTCCCCGGCGGGCCGCGGCAGCGTCAATGCCGCGGCCCGAGGACGCGCGGGGGGGCGCGCCTATGGGATCGGGTGTTCCGCAGTCTTCTACGGGGTCTCTCTCGGCGCGGGGGGGAAGGCCCTGGACCGTGCCGGGTCCTACGTGCAGATGATGTACGACGGGAGCGCCTGCTTCGCGGTCGGCACGACCGAGATGGGGCAGGGGATGTTCACGGTCCTGTCCCAGGTGGTCGCCGAGGAGCTTGGCGTGCCGTACGAGGCGGTCCGGCCGATGGCCCCGGACACCGCGATGGTGCCCGACTCCGGGCCCACGGTCGCCTCGCGGACCACGGTCATGAGCGGGAACTCGCTGAAGGACGCGTGCCGTCCCATCCGCCGCAACCTGCTGGAGGTCGCGGGGGGGATCCTGGGATGCGACCCCGCCGCGGTGCGGCTCGCGGATGGCGTCGCGACCGCACCGGACGGGCGGCAGGCGGGATACGGGCAGGTGCTGCGGCAGTGCTTCCTCGAGCGCCGGTGCCTCGCGTCGTCGGGATGGTCCGAGACGCCGCCGGTGACCTGGGACGAGGGTACGGGCGCGGGCGAACCGTACATGACGTACGCCTTCGCCGTCAACGTGGTCGAGGTCGAGGTGGACCGCGAGACCGGCGAGGTCCGGGTCCTGGCGGTCCACGCCGCGCACGACGTCGGCCGCGCCATCAACCCGATGGCGGTCGAGGGGCAGATCGAGGGCGGCACCGCGCAGGGGCTCGGGTACGCGCTGACCGAGGAGATCCTGCACCGCGACGGGCGCATGCTGAACCACCAGTTCTCGACCTACCTGATCCCGACCGCGCCGGACGTGCCGCCGATCCACGCGATCGTGGTCGAGCACCCGACCGCGGTGGGGCCGTACGGCGCGAAGGGGTTCGGCGAGCAGCCGCTGATGGGCGTCGCTCCGGCGGTCGCGAACGCGGTGGCGCACGCGGTCGGCGTGCGATTTCGCGAGATCCCGCTGACCCCGGAGCGGGTCTGGGCGGCGCTCCGGGACGCGGACCGGGAGGGCACGCGATGAAGGTGACCGTCAACGGTCGCGAGGTCGAGACCGCCCCGGACCCGTGCCGCCGACTGCTCGATTTCCTGCGCGAGGACCAGGGCCTCGCCGGGACCAAGGAGGGCTGCGGCAAGGGCGAGTGCGGCGCGTGCGCGGTCCTGCTGGACGGGCGGCTCGTGAACTCGTGCCTGGTGCTGCTCGGGCAGTGCGAGGGCGCCTCGGTCGAGACGATCGAGGGTGTGGCCGGGACGGCGCTGCACCCGGTGCAGGAGGCGATGCTGCAGCTCGGTGCGGTCCAGTGCGGCTTCTGCACGCCCGGGCTCGTGATGGCGTCGGTCGCGCTGCTCCGCGAGAATCCGTCGCCCACGCCGGCCGAGGTGCGGCGCGGGATCGAGGGGAACCTCTGTCGTTGCACCGGGTACGTGAAGGTCGAGGCCGCCGTGCTCGATGCGGCCCGCCGGATGCGGGAGGCGTGAATGGGCTACGTGTCGGACGACGGCCTGCTCGACCGGATCGCGGCGCTGCGCGCGGCCGGGACGCCGTTCGTGATCGCGACCGTGATCGGGACGCGGGGGTCCACGCCGCGCAAGGTCGGGGCGAAGATGATCGTCGGGGGGGATGGCGGCCTGGACGGCACCGTGGGCGGCGGCATGGTCGAGCACAAGGTCGTGGAGCGGGCCCGCGCGCTGCTCGCGGCCCCGGCGGTCGAGCGGTTCGAGTGGGACCTCGCGTCGGAGGACGCGGGCGGGATGGTGTGCGGCGGCCGGATGGAGTTCCTGCTGGAGCCGTTCCAGGTCCGGCCGGCGGCCTTCGTGTTCGGCGCGGGCCACGTCGGCGAGGCGCTCTCGCCGGTCCTGCTCCGGCTCGGGTTCGCGGTCACGGTGGCGGACGACCGGGCGGAGTTGCTGGCTGCCGACCGGCTGCCGGGCGCGCGGCTCGAGCACGGCGATCCGGCGGCGCTGGCCGCGCGGCTGGACATCCCGGCGAGCGCGTTCTGCGTGGTCGGCAACAAGACGCACCGGCACGACCAGGCCGTGCTGGGCGCCTTGCTGCGCCGCGATCCGGTCCCGCGCTACGTGGGGCTGATGGCGTCGCGGAAGAAGCGCGGCGAGCTGTTCGCCGCGATGGAGGCGCTCGGCGTGCCGAAGGCGGTCGTCGAGCGCGTGCACTGCCCGGTGGGGCTGGCCATCGCGGCCGAGACGCCCGACGAGATCGCGGTCGCGATCGCCGCCGAGATGGTCGCGGAGCTTCGCGGGAGGAAGGGGTAGCCATGGCGGCCACGGCGTTCGCTCGGCCGGCGACGGTGGCGGAGGCGCTCGCGGCCCTCGCGGGGGGGGGCGGGCGCTGGACGCCGGTCGCGGGGGGGACCGACCTGCTGGTGCGCGTGCGGGACGGGGCGCGGCCCGGGGGGCTCCTGGACCTGACGGGCATCGAGGCGCTGCGCGGCATCCGCGAGGAGGCCGGCGCGCTGCGGATCGGGGCGCTCGCGACGCACGCGGAGGTCGCTGCGCACGAGGTGGTGCGGAAGCACGCGGCGGCGCTGGCCGAGGCCGCGACGGTCGTCGGGTCCCCGGCGATCCGGAACCGCGGCACGATCGGCGGCAACCTCGCGAACG
Source organism: Deltaproteobacteria bacterium (assembly GCA_016875475.1). Lineage (GTDB taxonomy): Bacteria > Myxococcota_A > UBA9042 > DTJE01 > DTJE01 > VGRB01. The sequence goes on along the minus strand of VGRB01000322.1, from coordinate 2,765 downwards.
CGTCGCCGGCCGCGGACCTCGTGCCGCCGCTGGTCGCGCTCGGGGCGGTCGTCGAGATCGCTGGTCCGGACGGGTGCCGGGAGGTGGCTGCGGAGGCGCTGGCGACCGGGCCGGGGCGCACCGTGCTCGTTCCGGGGGAGCTGATCGCGGCGGCGCGGGTGCCGCTGCCCGGTCCCGGGCGGACGTCAGCGTTCCGCAGGCTCGGCGCGCGGCGGGCGCTGGCCATCGCGAAGGTGTCGGTCGCGGTCGCCGCGACGGTCTGGCGCGACGGAGCGCTTTCCGGGGTTCGCGTCGCGCTCGGGGCGGTGGCTCCGACCGTGATCCGCGCCGCCGCGGCCGAGGCCGCGCTCGAGGGCCGGGTGCCGTCGCCGGACGTGCTCGCCGAGGCCGAGGCGGCGGTCCGGACGGACGCGAGGCCGATTACGGACATCCGCTCGAACGAGACGTGGCGGCGCGAGATGTGCGCGGTCCTGCTGCGGCGGGCGGTTTCGGCGCTGGCGGGCGCGCATGCCCGGTCCGGCGATTGACACGGGTCCCCCCGTCTCCTTCCGCCACGATCGGGGCGGTCCGATGGGAATCCGCCTGCGAGCGGGATCGCAGGCACGGCTTGCCCGACCGCAGCCACCTGGCATCGTGGCGCGCGGCGTGGTCGGGCTGCGCGCGTCGTTCGGGGAGGCGCCGTTCGACCTCTTCCTCGAGCCGGCACCCGTCGGGATTGCCGTCGTCTCTCCGGAGCCCGGGGCGTACTGCGACGTGGACGTCGCCTTGGTCCCCTGCGGGCGCATTCGACGCAATTCCGGCGTCGATTCGAGCGATCCGCGCTGAGGCGCGGCGCGCTCGGCGGCCGCAAGGCGGCCGCGCAAGGGGGGTGGCCCGCGCCCCGGGGGGGGTGGCCCGCGCCCCGCGCCCCGCGCCCCGCGCCCCGCAACGCGGGGCGGCGGGCAGGGGGGCGAGCCGCGCCCCCCTCCGATCGATGCCCCAGGGGCCTGCCGGGTCGGGAAGGTGGGGTACGCGTCTCGACCGGTGTCGTTCGGGACCGCCTGCCGGGCGGGCCGGGCGACAGCGCGGAATGCTCGATTCCTTGATGGGACGCCCGGAAGGGATATGGAATCCCCCGGCAGGCCGTGGGGTTGCCTACTCCGGTTCCGGCTGTGCCGGATTGGGGTTCCGGCACCGATTCCGAAGGGTCGGCCGCACGCGGTCTTCGTGCCCGTCCCGGCGTAGCTCGCTCGCCCACGGCTGCGCGGGACCGATGATTGACGCCCCTGCAAGACCCCCCAAACCGGCCGGATCCGGTGCGCGGGGGCTAATTGGCCCGTATGACTTCGCGGGGTTGCGTGCGCGTACCCCCCGCGGAATCGCCTTCCGGGGACTTCCTGCAAGGGCCTCATGATTGCGGCCGGCAAGAAAGGCGGACCTTCCCCGGTCAATGCCGCGTCACAGGGACCAACGCCAACGATTCCACGACGATCGGGGGCACCGGGTCGGGCACGGACACGGACACGGACACGAAAGGCCCCGGGATCAGGCGCGATTCGCACCGCCGGCGTCATCCAGTGGGGAAGGTCCACGCAAGAAAGGTCTTGACAACGGCGCCTACCCCCCCGTGTGAAGAGCCGGTTTCGCTCTGGTGGGATGAGATGAAGAACAAGCTGTTTTTCGGGGGTCTGGCCTGGGCGACGACGGACGCGAGCCTGAAGGGCGCGTGCGAGCGCTTCGGCGACATCGATGAGGTCCGCGTGATCTTGGACCGCGCCATCGGCCGCTCCAAGGGGTTCGGCTTCGTGACGTTCGCGACCGAGGAGTCCGCGACCCAGGCGAAGGCCGGGATGGACGGGACCATGCTCGACGGCCGGACCATCAAGGTGGACTACCCGCGCGATAGCGACCCGGCCGAGGGCCGCGGACCGCGCGGCGGCGGGTTCGATCGCGACCGCCGGTACCAGGCTTTCGAGCAGGCCCGGTTCCTAGGTTTCCCGGTTCCGGCGTCTCCGGACCATCGGTACGAACCGTACCGGGAACAGGTCCGTACGGCGCAGCGTGCCGCCCTCCTCCTTGTCCAGCGTCACGAGCACCTGGTCGGAATCGCCCAGCGGGAGCACCATCCGGCCGTCGGGAGCGAGCTGCGCCACCAGTGCGCCGGGGACCTCCGGGGGGGCCGCGGTCAGGATGATGCGGTCGAAGGGGGCGTGGGAAGGGAGGCCTTCCCAGCCGTCTCCGACGTGTACCGTGACGCCCTGGATCCCCATCCGGGAGAGCATGTCCGCCGCGCGGACCGCGATCTCCGGGACCGTCTCGATCGAGTGGACCTCCGCCCCGAGCCGGGCCAGCACTGCTGCCTGGTAGCCTGACCCCGTGCCGATCTCGAGGACCCTGATGCCCGGGCCGACGTCCAGGACCTCGGTCATCGCGGCAACCACGTAGGGCTGGGAGATCGTCTGGCCGAGGCCGATCGGCAGCGGGCGATCCTCGTAAGCATGATCGTGCAGCTCCGGCGGGACGAAGAGGTGCCGAGGCACGCGCCGCATGGCATCGAGCACGCGCGGGTCGCGTACGCCCCGCGCCTCGATCTGGTCGCGCACCATGGCGCGTACCTCGTCCTCGCGCACGGCATCCCTCGCCTCGGCGGCCATCGTACCGGGCGGCCCTCGTACCTGGCGGCCCTCGTACCTGGCGGCCCTCGTACTCGGCAGCCCTCGTACTCGGCGGCCGTCGTACCGGGCGGCCCTCGTACCCGGCAGCCCTCGTACCGGGCGGCCCTCGTA
>VGRB01000321.1 GCA_016875475.1 Deltaproteobacteria bacterium | reverse complement strand
CCGCGCCCAGGTTCGGCGCGGGGTTGCGAAGGATCGACGCGACCTCGGGGATCGCAGGCAGCACGATCTCGGTCCGGTCCCCGGGGACGAACATCTCCCACAGGCAGTGCGCCCGCGGGCCGCCAAGCGACTTCGCGAACGGGTTCGAGGGCGCGCTCGTCATGTAGTTCAGGCGCACCACGAACACGTCCGGCCGGCGCGGGTGCTCGACCGGCGCCCACCGGACGAGGCGATCGAACGGCTCGTCCGAGACCGCGTCGAGCGGACCGATCCCCACCCCGACCTTCCTCGGCGCCGGGGTCACGAGCAGCGGGACGTCGAGCCACTTGTCCGCCGTGTCGAAGCGGACCTCCGCGGGGCCCTTCACGCCCGGTCTCACGGGGGTCGATATCCCGGGCGGGTCGGCCCCCTCATGGCTCTCGCGTCCCGCCAGTCCGACCGCGAGACGGTTCAGCTTCAGGCGCAGGCCGGCGATCACGGGGTCGTCGTCGTCGGGGAACCGGATGCGGATCGGCTTCGAGGAGGACGCGTCGCCGAAGTTGTACGAGCTGTCGACCGAGACGAAGACGAAACCCTCGCCGCCCGTGTCCATCACGGGCATCGCGAGCACGTTCGGATAGCCGGAGGGGGGGTTGTCCAGGTAGAGGTCCACGGTCGGGCCGGAGTCCGGCCCGAGGTCGATCGCGAGGTCCAGGTCGATGAAGGCCGTCTCGCCGGCGGTCACAGTGACCCGGCCGATCCCCAGCGCGACCGGCTCGAACCGGAGCTTGTAGGGATCCGCCAGTGCGTTCAACACGTTGCCCACGTTCCCGGCGAGCGCGAACACCAGGTACGTGCCCGCCGGCACGTCCTCGAGCCACGGCTCCGCCACGTCGCCCTTGCCGGGCAGCACGAAGTTCGTGGGGATCGGGAACGGCCCGGAGCGGGGCATCCCGAGGACGCTCCCCATGCTCATCGACGACAGGGGCACGTCCTTGACCGCGATCTGGAGGATCGCGCCCGCGGTGCGGCTGTCCGGCTCGATATACGACCCGTACACGAAACGGTCGTCGAAGCCGCGGACCCTCGTCTCGATCCTCCCGAGCCGGTCCCGGTCCGCAGGGAGGGGGTCCAGCTCCGGCAGCCTGACCGCGACGTCGTACGCCTCCACTCCGTAGTAGGTCACCGTCCGCCGGCCGGGCGCGAAGACGGTCACGTCCACGGGCCCAGCCAGGCCGGGGCAGTGCGGGCCCGCCTCGAACTTCGCGCCGCCGCCGGTGTCCTGGCGGCACGTCGTCGCACCCTGCTGCACGGTCACGGACGCCCTGGAGCCGGCGGGCAGCCCGATGACCGAGACGTACAGCCGGCCTTGATCGGCGATGCGCTCGAGTCCCTGCACGTTCAGCCCCGGCTCGTCCGCGGGCTCGAAGGACACGACGGCCTCCCGCACCAGCGGCAGGGCGCTCGCGATCACCTTCACCGCCGTCCGGGTGCCCGAGCAGAGCGACGTCTCGAACACCCCGTTTCCCTTCGCCTTCACGTCGCCGAGGATCCCGGCCTCGGCCTCGAACCGCACCTCCTGGCCGGCAAGGGAGTCGCCCGCCAGCGTCAGGCGCGCGACGAGGTCCACGCAGCTCCGGCCGCCCTCGTCCTGGGGGACCGGGCTGTGGACGAGGTTCAGGACGCGGTCGGACACGGTCGGACGAGGGTCGTCCCCGTCCGCGATGCCGTCCCCGTCCGTGTCCGCCTTCGCGGGGTCGGTGCCGAGGAGCAGCTCCTGGGAGTCGGGCATGCCGTCGCCGTCGGAGTCCGGACCCGGGTCGCGACCGCACGCGAGGGACGCAATCACCGCTGTCGCGAAAATGGACCGGAGCCTCATCAGAACCTCACCTTCGCGGTCACGCCGCCGCTGAACACGGATCCGGATCCGCGGATCGTGGGGTAGCCGGGGTTCTCGGGCATGATGGCGGCCTTGGCGTCGGTGTTGGCGGCCATGCCGGTCCAGGCGAAGTGGGCGTCGACCCGGATGGGCGGGCCGTCGATCGCGGCCAGGTCGAAGCCGGACCCGAACGACACGGTGAAGCGGTCGCCGTCCAGCAGGTTCGTCTCGCCGGTCTGGGCGGGAACGGGGGATTGGATCCAGCCGAAGCCCGCTCGGACGGTCCAGGGTTCCAGGACGCGGTACTCGCCGCCGAGGCGAACCGCCCACGTGTCGCGGAGGCCGCGGCTGCCGACCGCGGAGGTCCGGACGATCTCGCCGTCGGCCCCGTACCGGTGGACGGTCGGGGAGGACTGCTCGAAGTAGCGGTACAGCGAGTAGGTGAGGTCCGCGGCCACCTCGAACCGGGCGCGGCGATATGCGCCGCCGAGCGCGATCTGGTGGGGGGTGGAGTAGTCGAACGCGAGCACGCGGATGTCGATGTCGTTCAACTGCTCGCCGGCCTTCACGCCGACCGGGATCGACAGGTACGTGCGGTTCGCGCCGCGCCAGACGAGGCCGAACGCGAGGCCCTCGATCGGCTCGATCAGCACGCCCGCGTTCGGGGAGAGGTGCATCCTCACGTCGACCGAGGTCGAGTTCTCGGCCCCCGACTCGGTGAGGTCCACCTTCACGTCGCCCATCACGTCCGGGAGCAGCGAGAGGCCCGCGCCGAGCGAGAACATGCGGTTGATGCGCACTGCCATCGCGAAGTTGAAGACGAGACGGCGGTTGCGGTCCTCGAGGAACGGGAAGCGCGGCTCCGCGGGCGGGGACTCGCGGATCGCGTACAGGGTCGATCCCGGGAACGCGAGGTTCACGCCGAGGAACAGGACGTTGCCGAGGCCCCGGCCGAGCGGGATCGGCGTGCCGAGGCCGGCGTCGATCAGGGCGCGGGTGCGGTTCGCGGGGGAGACGGCGCCGTTGACCTCCAGCACGGGGCGCCAGAGGAGGACGCCGAGGCCGAGTTCGGGCGAGGAGAGGCGCGCCAGCCCGGCGGGGTTGTAGTAGGCGGCCTCGTAGGACGAGGCGGCGCCGGTGAAGCCGCCGCCCATCGCGATGGCGCGCGAGGTGTACCCGAACGTGTCGAACGGGTTGGCCGCGGCCGGGGCGGACGCCAGGAGGGTCGCGACGGCGCACGCTGTCGCCAACTGCCCGATCCGTCGAAGGAACCGCTGCATCGCGCCCTCCGGAGCGGGCCGGATGATACAGGAAATCGGGGGGTGATGTCAGCCCTGGGGGCGGCATCCGCGAAGAGACGCGGGGCGGTGGCCCGCCCCTGGCGCGCCCGTCCCATGCGAACCCGGGCGCCGCGCGCCGGCATCAACGGCGCGCGGCGAGGGCGCGCCAGGGGCGGGCTCGGGTTCGGGCACGGGTTCGGGTTCGGGCACGGGTTCGGGTTCGGGGACGGGTGGGGATCGGGGGTGATCCGTTATAATGCGCGCGACTCGACCGGGGTGATCCCGATGCGCCGCCTGATCCCGCAGCTCATCGCAGCGTTCGTCGTGTCATCGCTCGTCGCCGCGTGCGGCGGGGGCGCATCGACGAAGAAGAAGCCGGCGGAGACGCCGCCGGGGCCGCCCGCGAAGACGATCGCGGTGCTGGACAGGAACCCGACGCTCGCCGGGATCCCGGTGGGGGTGACCTGCCAGGTCGTGGACGCGGCGGGCACCGCGGTGCAGGCGCTTGCGGTCGTGGACCCGGTCGCGGACCTGGAGGTCGCGGGCTACCAGGTCGGCTCGAAGAAGGCCGGGACGTACCCGGTGACGTGCTCGCTGCCCGAGGTCCAGGGGGCGTACGAGAAGGTCCCGGCGCCGCTCGAGGTCAAGCCCGGCGACCCGGCGACGAGCGAGGTGTGGGCCACGCCGGACTACAAGAACTACGCGATCGACACGGTGATCACGATCGCGTGGAAGGTGCTGGACGCGTTCGGGAACGAGGTCACGGGCCTGCCGGCCACGACCACCGTGGACCCGGACAAGGGGCTCTTCTTCGAGGACGGCCACTACACGTTCGTCGCGGAGGGGAAGTACACGGTCACGGTCACGCTGGACGCGCCGCACCAGGCCGTCTCCGGGTCGATCGAGCTGCTCTGCGACCAGAAGGGGCCGGAGATCACGGTGCTGTTCCCGGCGCGCGGGGAAACGTTCTCGGGCGACGGCAGGGTCACGGTCAAGGGCAGCGTCAAGGACCTGCACTCCGGCGTGAAGAAGCTCAAGCTCAACGACGCCGACGTGACGCTCGACAAGGACGGCGCGTTCGAGCACCCGGTCCAGAGCCTGCACGGCATCAACGTGATCGTGCTCACGGCGACGGACGATCACGGGAACGGGTCGAAGACGACGCGCGGGTGGTACTACTCGACCGCGTACATCCCGGTCGCCGAGGACACCAAGATCGAGAAGGTGACGGTCGGCGAGGGGGCGATGCTCTACCTCGGGCAGTCCGCGCTCGACGACGGAGTGCACGACCCGGCGCACCTCGATGACATCGCGACCATCGTGGAGGTGGTGCTCTCCGGGCTCGACCTCGGGCAGATGCTGGGCGACATCCCGATCCCGCCGATCGAGCTGCCGGACCTCATCAACCTCGGGATCCCGATCCAGGGCATCCAGGCGGGCATCAAGGGCGGCGTGACCATCGGGATCAAGGTGAAGGACGTCGTGATCGGCTCGCCCACGCTCGGCTTGAAGTGCCGCGACGGCGGGATTGCCGCGACCGTCGGCCTCGCGCCGGCGTCGTTCGGGCTGGAGCTGACGATCGGCATCAACGTGAGCCTGTACGGCGTGAACCCGGCTGACGGGCAGATGTACGATTTCCCGCTGCTCGCGCCTTCGGCCACGACCACGTCGAGCCTGGGGGTCGCGAAGATCGCGGTCACGGTCGACATCGACATCGACAAGAAGCCGGGCCAGGAGCTGACCGTCGCGGGCAAGGACTTCCAGCTCACGCTCGACGGCATCCAGATCGACCCGATCCAGGACCTCGTGTTCGACCTCGGCGAGCTGGACCTGTTCGGCTACAAGATCAAGCTCGGGTCGCACAGCCTGTCGCAGTTCGTGGGTCCGATCAACGACTTCCTGGCGAACTACGTGCTGGACCCGGTGCTGAACTTCGTGACGCAGCCGCTGATCGACCTGCTGGAGCCGCTGGTCACCGGGCTGATCGGCGACGCCTTGAAGCAGGTGCTCGGGATGCTCGCGATCAACCAGACGTTCGAGATCCCGTCGATCCTGGGGAGCGAGCCGGTGCCGGTCGACCTGTCGCTCGCGCTCGGGTCGGTCGTGTTCAAGGCGGACGGCGGCCGCATCGGGCTGAACGCGGGCGTACTGACGAAGAAGGGCGTGGAGCGGCAGCCGCTCGGGTCGATCCTGCGCGCGGGGTGCGCCATGGCGGACCCGGAGCCGGTGATGTTCGAGTTCACGCCGCTGCCGGAGCTCCAGGCGGGGGTGAGGAACGACCTGATCAACGAGGTCCTGTTCATGGTCTGGTGGTCGGGCATGCTCCACCGCGAGTTCGACCTGTCGAGCCTGCTGTCGGGCGGCCAGATCCCGATCGAGAACCTGCGGCTCGCGCTGAACCTGCTGCTGCCGCCGATCCTGGACGACTGCGTCGAGCGCAGGCAGCGGATCGAGCTGGCGGACGCGTGGATCGAGGCGAAGTTCACGCTGCTCGCGGACCAGCACCTCGGCATCTGGCTGAACATGAAGGCCACGGGCGGCATCACCGCGGCGGGCAGCAAGATCGGCATCAGGATCGAGAAGGTCGACACGTTCGAGGCCGAGATCACGGACATCGCGGGCAACCTCGGGCCCATGGCCGGGCTGGTCGACTCGCTCGTGCCGATGCTGCTCGGCCAGATCGAGGGGCAGGAGTTCTCGTTCGACGTGCCCCCGATCGACCTCGGCGGGCTCGTCCCCGGCCTGCCCGCCGGCACCGCGCTCACGATCGGCAACCTCGCCGCGACCACCCAGGTCGGCGTGACCGTGATCGGCGGCGACCTGTTGTAGGGCACGGGCAGGCCCGTCCCGCAGGTGGCCCGCCCCCACGAGCTACAGGTGGTAGCCGCCGTCCAGGAACGCGGCGCGCAGCAGGTCCAGCCCCTGCCGCTCCCACCGCACCGCGGAGGCCACGCTCACGCCGAAGCGCGTCGCGACCTGCCGGTACGTCGCGCCATCGAAGAAGCGCATCCGGATCACCTGGCGCTCCGGGTCGGGGAGGCGCTGCCACTCGGTCCGGAGGAACCGCCGGAACCGGAGCACGCGGACCTTTGACTCCGGGCTCCGCGTGTCGCCGCACCCGAGCACGTCCGCGGCGGGCTCCTCCAGCCGCGCCACGTCGTCGCCGCAGGGAAGCTCGCGCGCCCACCGGGCGAGGCAGCGGACGTGGTCCCGCATGGCGCCGACGGCGCGCACGGTGCCGAAGGTGCGAAGCGACGCGCCGCCGTCCGACCGGTAGCGCGCCGCCGCTTCGAGCAGGCCGACGATCCCGTCCTGCTCCAGGTCCCGCCGGTCCTCGTACCCGTAGACGACGTCCCGGAAGCCCTGCGCGATCCTCCTGACCCTTCCGACCAGTCCTCCCGCGATCATGGCCCGTCCCTCCTTCAAGGACGATCCGCAGGATTTCAACGTCCGTGCCGTGCGGGCGTGCGCCGCGG
>VGRB01000320.1 GCA_016875475.1 Deltaproteobacteria bacterium | reverse complement strand
CCGCTGAACCTCCAGCCGTTCGCCCCACCCAGGCCCCACAAGCACCGCGTCGCTTCCCGTGCTCGCGTCATCAGGCACGTCCGGCCGGACATGGCCGCGCCGAGGAGACCGCGAGGATCCCCCCGGCGCGACCGGGACCCTGTTCGTCCGGCATCCGCCGGCCCGGCAACCCGGGGACTGGTCAAGGACCTTCTGCACGGGGACGGCGTCCTTGGAGACCGTCCGTCTGGCCGTTCCTTGAGCTGCAACAACGAGCGCCGATGTCGTCGTCGTCGTCCGACGGGTCGTCGTCGTCCCGGTTGGACGCCCGCAGGTCGTCAGCGTCGTTGTCGAAGCTGCCGCCCCGGTTGACGCGGTCGGAGCCGTTGCCCCGGGTGCCGAGTGGATCTCACGCCATCGACCCGCTCGCGTCAAGCCTGCCGAGCGTCGCGCGCCGCAGCGACAGCGTGTCGCCAAGCAGGACGTGCCCGCAGAGGCTCCCGGCGCGATCAACTTCGGCGCCCTCTTCGCACGGCTCCCCGGCCGCCCGCCGCACGCTCGCCGCGAGCTTCCGCTGGAACCGCCGCCGCCCCTCCGCGTCCACCCGCACCAGGCCGGGATACACGCGGAACCCGAGCCACGGCACGCCCTCGGTTACGGGCGCGACTACGGTCACCTCGTCCTTGACCTCCAGCCCCAGCCGGGACGCGCAGAACCTCCGCACCTCCGCGGCGAGTCGCCAGAGCGCGTCCTTCCCGGACGCGAACGCCGCGAGATCATCCATGTACCTGATCCACGCCCCGTGTCCCAGGTCGTGCGTCACGTGCCGGTCCAGCACGTCCAGGTACACGTTGGCCCACACCTGGGAAGTGAGGTTGCCGATCGGCAGGCCGCGGCCCGGCTCGATCCCTGGCACCCGCGCACCCGCCAGCAGGGTCCGGCAGAGCCAGAGCGTGCCGTCGTCCAGGCCGGCGTCTGCCAGGATCCCCGCGAGCACGGAGTGTGAGACGCGATCGAAGTACTTCCGGAGGTCCATCTTCAGGAAGAACGGCATCGCCCGCGACATCCGTCGTGCGACCTCGACCGCGGCATGTTGCCCCTTGCCCTTCCGGCATGCGTAGGAGTGGCGGATGTACCGCGCCTCGAAGACCGGCTCCGTCGCCGCGACCAGACTGTGGTGGATCACGCGGTCCCGGAAGCTCGCCTCGGACACCACGCGCTCCTTCTTGTTCCAGAGCGTGAAGAAGCGGTAAGGGTCCGGCCGGTAGCTCCGGTCCCGCAACTCGGCCGACAGGCGCAGCAGGTTCGCTTCCAGATCGCGGTAGAACGCGGGTTCCCCGCCCCGGCCGCGCTTCGCCCGGCGGGCGCGCTTGAACGCCCGCATCAGCGCGTCGAAGCGCCAGACGTCCTCATACGTCGGCGGCCTCGGGGTCACTCCCACTCGTCTTCCCCTTGCGCAGCCATCCCCCGAGCAGGCGTCCGGCCTCGGCGAGCCGCTCCGCCCCCTCCCGGTACTGGTCGTGGGACAGCACCTTCATTTCGTGCGCGAGGCGAAGGAGCACCCGCAGGCGGTTCAGCTTGTCGTTCGCGCTGCCAAGGTCAGGGCGCGGATCCTTCCGGTACGCCGCGCTCGTCACGTCCTCCAGGATCCCGACCGCCAGCAGATCGATCCGTTCCGTCAGGCTGTGCCGCAGACGCTTCGGGAACCGCTCCGTCCGCGCAAGGAGCCACTTCGCCGCGTCCATCCACTTCTCGAACAGCAGCAGGTCGTTCGGGCCCGCGGGCCGGCTCGGGGCCATGCAGCACCTCCAGGATCTCGCGGCCGTGCTGCTCGACGCGGCGGCGGCCGATCCCCCTGACCTGGCCGACGCCCTCCAGGCTGCGCGGCGCGCGGCGGGCCAGTTCCAGCGCCTGCCGGTTCGTCAGGTGTCCTATCCCGCGCTGTGCGCCCAGCCTGATCTCGTCTGACTTTCCTGGTAACGGTGGTGGGATTCGGGCGGTTCGGAGGTGGGTGTCTGGGATGGGACGCGAGACGGCGTTTTGTCCCACGGGAGTTCGGGGATCGGCTCCGGCGGCCGAGGCTGGGACGTCGATGGGAGAGTTCGCGGGATGACTGCGAGATCCCGCCGATGTTGACCGGGTCGTCCCGGTGGCGGCGCCCGGGAGCAGATCGCCATTCCTGGTGGCCGGCGGGGAGATGGTGGCGGGCGATCCCGTGGGCCGCCAGGGCCGTATCGCCGATCTTGCCCGATGCGTCCCGGCGAGGTCTGCCGGGAGGCCTGGTCAGAAGGGATCGTCGTCCCGCTCGGCTTCGGTGCTGGGGGCACGGGCAGCGAGGCTGGCCGCGCGCCGGTCGTCGTGCAGTTGGACGATCGCCCAGTCGTAGTTGCGCAGGACGGTTTCGAGTAGGGCCTCCAGGAAGAGGACGACGGCCTCGGCCTGCTCTGGATCCAAGTCGTCGGGGACGCGAATCACGAAGGGGTCTGTGTCGTCGCTGGACATCATCGTTCACCTGCGGGGGCCTGGTACAGCGGGTGGTCCTTGATGATGGCGGCGATGAAGTCGCCGTCGATGGTGTCGCGGCCCTGGATGGTGGCCGCGATGAGGGCCTGGGTGGCGATCTGGTTGATCTTGCGCGGGAAGCCCGCGGAGGCGTTGAAGATCCTGCGGACGGCGTCGTCGGAGAAGAGCTTCGGGTCGGCGGAGGCGCGTTCGAGATGGAAGCGGATGTAGTTGCGCGTGTCCTCCAGGACGAAGGGCTTGAGGCCGTGGGCGTAGGCGATGCGCGACCGGAGGGAGTCGAGCGCGGGGTGGCGCAGGGTGGGGAGCAGGTCGTCCATGGCGGACAGGAGGATCGAGAAGCGGTCCTGGGAGTCGAGTTCGTAGCAGGTCAGGCGCCGGACCGCGTCGAGCACGGGGACGTTGAGGCCCTCGGCATCGTCGATGAGCAGGACGGGATGCGGCCCCTGCTCGGCCTCCCGCGAGATCAGATGCTTCTGCGCCTGGTCGAAGAGGTCCGACGTGTGTCCGCGCATGGGCAGTCCGAGCTGGCGGTTCAGGGAGCGCAGGAAGCCGGTCACGGTGGTCGGGACGTACGAGAAGTCGATCACGTGGTAGCGGGTCTGGTCGAGCGTGTGCACGAAGCGCCGCAGCGTGATGCTCTTGCCGACGCCGGACTGGCCGGTGACCAGGGCGAGCCCGTGCAGGTCGCTCCAGAGGAGCAGGCCCTGCAGCAGCTCGCGCTGGCTGGTGGAATCGTACATCTGGGTGGCCCAGGCGTACTTCGAGAAGGGCATGTGGGAGAAGCCGAAGTGCGCCTTCAGCCGGCGCTTCTCGCCGGCGGGATCGGTGGTGGTCATGACTCGCCTCCCGCGTCGCGGAGCAACGCTTCCAGGTAGACGCTGATGTGCTGGTCGGGCCGCCCGGACGCGAGCAGCCGGTCCAGGGCCGCGCCGGCGCGCTCGGGATCGAGCGGGCCGTAGCGCTGCAGGAAGTCCCGCACGGCGTCGGCGTCGAAGACCGCCGGGTCGAGGCGCTGGGCCAGCAGGTCCGCGACGGCGCGATCCGCCGCGTCGCGGCGTGCCAGCGCCTGCTCGGCCAGGGCGCGCGGCGACGCCTCGACGACGTGCTTCGCGGCGCGCTTGCCGACCAGGTGGCCCAGCCAGTCGGCCGAGGGCCTGCCGTCGCCGGGCGCGGTCAGCGCGGGCTCGGGGTCGGCCGGCCGGGGCCGGCGGTGCGTGTGGACCTGGAAGGGTCGGACCCGCTCGCGCATCTTCCCGTCGAGCCAGACCTCGACCTCGTCCAGCATCTCCGGGTCGTAGCGCACCTCGACGCGCCGCTTCCCCAGCCCGGCGCCGACCTGATAGCGGACGCCGAGCAGCGAAAAGAGCCCCGCCTTGTCCGGCGTGCGCTCCTCGCGCCACAGGAAGGCCTGGCGCAGCGCCTCGTCATCCGCGTAGCGCACCCGGGCGATGTCGGCGCGCCAGCGGTCCAGCGGCGCCTGGCCGGTTTCCGAGTGGACCTTGCGGTTGTAGTCGTCCGCCCACGCCAGGAACGCCTCGTTCAACTGGTCGAGCGTCCTGATGCTCGACACCTTCAGCTCCGCCAGGAAGGACGAGCGCACCAGGCGGTTGAATGCCTCGATCTTCCCGTGGCCCATCGGCCGGTACGGCTTCGTGAAGCTGATCCGGTACATGCCCAGGATCGCCACGATCTGGCGGACGTGCTCGGAGCGGTAGACCGCCCCGTTGTCGAAGTAGGCGCGCCTGCAGACGCCCCACTTCTGCAGGCAGCGCCGGAAGACCAGCTCCAGCGCCGGCAGGTGGCCCTTGAAGCTGAAGCGGCCGTGCAGCACGAGCCTGCTGTAGTCGTCGAGGAAAGCATAGAGATACGCGCGCTTGGACCCGCCCTCCCGGTCCGGCGACGGCAGCCACGGCCCCGTGAGCATGTCGGACTGCCACAGGTCGTTCGCGCAGTCCGCCTCGAAGCGGTCGAGGTCCTGGTGGTCCGCGACGCGCACCCCGCGCCCGGACAGCCCTGCGACCTTGAGCACCCGGTGGACCGTGCTCCGCTTCAGTACGCCCTCCGGCATCAGCTTCATGTCCTCCGCGATCCGGATCAGCCGGTCCAGGCTGCGCTCCGGGACCTCGCGCTTCAGCCGGTGCAGCAGGTCCACCTGCTCCGGCGTCAGCGCCTTCGTGCCCGGTGCCGCCCTGTGCACGTCCCGCAGGCCGTCCAGGCCCGTCCGGCGGTACCGGCGCACCCAGGCCCGGATCGTCTCCGCCGCGATCTTGATCGGCCGCCCGTGCGGGCCGGTCCACGTGCGCTCCGCCAGCTGCCGCAGCAGCGGCCCGCGCTGCCCGCGTCCCGGCGCAAGCGCCACGTACGCGCTGGGGACCTCGCACCGGCACAATGCCTGGTCGAGGCCCGGGTCGTGTCTCTCCTCCATGCTGCCTCCTTCTCGGCCGCCACCGTGGCGGCCTCGGGGGCAGCATGGCACCGGCCCCGGACCCGCTCGACGACAAGCTCTGTGGGATGGACGGGTCGGGGGGGCCTACCCGCCGGACGCGCAGTCTGCTACCTTGCCTCCCAAGGAGGGGGCGTCACGGGGTCTTGCTGTCTCTCGTTTCGTCCCACCTCCCGCGAGCCTCGGCCAGGAGCACGGCGACTGGGACTGACAGCCCGAGCGCGCCGCCCACGAGGAGGGCGCGCGCCCGCCAAAGCTTTTCCACGGCCGGCGGGTCCCGCCACGAGCGGCGCGTCAAGTGGACCGGGGGCGACAAGCCTCCGGGAAACAGTGTCTCGACTGGCCGAGGCTCGCTTCTTTCGATCACCGCCAGGCGGATCGCCTGCTGGATCTCCATCGCGTACGGCAGCGCCCGCCCCAGCCATCGCTGCTGCGTGCGCGAACTGACCTTCCCGTACAGATCGGGGATGACCTCGGGGGCGTTGTCGAGTCCTCGGCCACCGTCCAGCCACCCCCAGAGCTTCAGGGCGACCACCAGTGCGCAGAAGTGCAGCCACGGCAGGTCGTCCGGCGGACGCGAGTGGCACGTCCGCCCCGTCGCCGCGTGCAGCCACCGCTGCTTCTCGACCTCGACCTTCCGGAGCACGCCCGCGGCAAGGATCCGCAGCCACCGACGGAACGTCCCGTGCGCGTGCCATCCGGCCCCAGGCCGCGCTCCCCCGTAGAACAGTCGCCCGCTACGGCGCCCGTACACCTCGCCAGACACCGCCAGGCTCGACCACACCAGCCCCCCGAGCGCTGTCGTCCACGTCCCGCCCACGCTCCCGGTATCGCACTTCGGGATCAGGGAGACCAAGACGGGATCAGGACGCCCTCACTCGGGAGGGATCGCCGGGATGGGACAGTCAGGATCACGAACAGGGGCACCCCCTCCCGTCCCGCCGCGTCCCGGCGCCACACGGTCAGGCGCTCATACCGGGCGCGCTCCGTCTCGTCCAACTCGGCCAGCAGGCGCAGGAACGCCTCGCGCTCGGGGCTCATCGCCTGTTGGCCGTACCCAGGCCGCACGGAGGGCGCTACCTGCTCGGAGCCCTGGAGCGGACGCGTTTCGAGGTAGATCGCGAAGCACGGCCGGCCCTCGTGGACGTAGAAGTGCGGCTCCGAGCGGAGCACCTCGCGGGTGGAGAGATACGCCCGCACCGGCCCGTCGTCGAACAGCCCGGTCCGCGGGTCCAG
Source organism: Deltaproteobacteria bacterium (assembly GCA_016875475.1). Taxonomy (GTDB): domain Bacteria; phylum Myxococcota_A; class UBA9042; order DTJE01; family DTJE01; genus VGRB01. The sequence continues at coordinate 452 of VGRB01000320.1, read as the reverse complement.
TTGCACCGTCAGGACTCGGACCTCCGTCATCCCGCTCCTCCGGATCCGGCCGCCTTCCGGCGGCTACCAGGGGGGGGGGCCCCCCTGGACCCCCCGCCACGAGAACGAGGCCCCACGGCCGGCCGGGGCCTTCCCCTGCTTCGCGGGGCCCCTTTGCCCCGGCCGGCCGAGCCCCAGAGCACCAAGGTCAGCAGAACAGCCGAACGGCAGTTCAGCCGAAATTACGGGGACCTGCAACAACGAGCGCCGATGAAGACGTCGACGACCGACGGGACGCCGAAGTCCCGGTGGGACGCCCGCAGGTAGCCAGCGTCGCTGAAGAAGCCGCCGCCCCGGAGGACGCGGTAGGAGCCGCGCGGCTCGTCAATCCACGCGGCCCCGTTCGCCGGCGCCCCCGTGTACGAACCGTGCCAGTCGTCCTTCACCCACTCCCACACGTTCCCGGCCATGTC
>VGRB01000319.1 GCA_016875475.1 Deltaproteobacteria bacterium | reverse complement strand
CCATCGCGATCCCCGCCTTCCGGTCGCCCATCGCGATCCCCGCCACCCGGTCGCCCATCGCGATCCCCGCCTCCCGGTCGCCCATCGCGATCCCCGCCTCCCGCCGGTTCAGGACCAGGAGGTCCCACCTCGGCGCGGTCTCGAACCGCAACCGGGCGAGGTCGTCCGGGGACCAGCAGCCGGTCGTCGCGACCCGGGCCCCGGCCGCGCGGGCGCCCGCGACCCGCTCCGCGAGCGCGTATGCCTCGGAGATCCCGCCCACGTAGACCCAGTCCGCGGCCGGGATCGGCGGACAGCGGCCGAAGCACCCCATGTCGCCGTGGCTGACGAACCCGCGGTCGCTCGGGTCGGAGAACACCAGGGACACGAACGGGTCGTCCCTGGACGGCCACGTCGCGGAGACGATGCCGAGCCGCCGCACGGCCGCGCGGATCGCGGCGTCGAGCAGCCCGTCCCCGGCCGGATGGAGCAGGCGGACGTCCATGCCCAGGGCCGCCGCGACCGACGCCGGGTTCAGCGCGCCGCCGAGCGCGACCGGGATGCGCGCGACGTAGCGCTCCTCGCCCGGGCTGTGGCGCACGTCCGGGACGAACACCTCGAGGAAGACCGGGCCGACGACGGCCAGCGAGCCCATCCTACAGGTCCCCCGTCTCGTCGAGCTCCCGGCCCAGCGAATCGCGCACCTGCGGGCGTAGGGGCTCGCCCGAGGCGTCGATCGCCAGCAGCAGGGCCCCGAGCACGGGCGGGTGCTCCAGGATCGCGGGCCGCACGCGCGGGAACGCGGACCGCACGTCCCCGACGATCGCGTCCGCGAACACGGGGTCCGCGGCGTGGCACAGCACGCTCCCCCCGAGGACCAGCGGCAGCGGGTCGCCCGGGCCGAACCCGATCTTCGCGGCGGCGACCCGGGCGGCCAGCCCCAGTTCGCGGCCGGTGTCGGCCAGGACCCGGTGCGCGACCGCGTCGCCCTGGCGCGCGGCCTCGAACACGAAGGGCGCGAACATGGCGATTTCCCTCGGCGAGGACCGCTCGAACCCGGCGGGCTCGTTCCCGGGGATCGCGAAGTCCATCACGTCCTCGATCCGCTCGATCGAGAGCGCCGCGAGGATGAAGTCCGTGAGCAGGGTCGGCGGCCCGCGGCCGTCCCGCGCGCGGCCCGCGGCGCGGAGCGCGCTCATCGCGATGTCGTGCGCGCCGCCGCCGTCCCCCAGCTCCCAGCCGAGGCCTCCGACCTGGACGCGGCACCCGTCCCCGCCCTGGCCGACGCAGTTGCCCCCCGTTCCGCTCGAGACCGCGACCCCGACCCCGTCGTCCGTGCCGGCCCGCAGGACCAGGAACGCGTCGTTCCGGAGCACGCGCGGCGCGCCCGGGGCGACCGGGACGCGGGCCGCGACGCGCGTCGCGAGGTCGGCGCAGAGCGGGTCCAGGACCGCGAGGTCGCGCGGCCGGTCGAGCCCGGTCAGCCCGGCCCCGAACGCGACCACCTCGACCCCGGCCGCGGCCGCGGCGTCCGCGACCGGCAGGACCGACGAGAGCAGCGCGTCCAGCGCGGGCCCGGGCCCGGTCGTCTGGTAGTTCGCCCTTCCTCCGCGGACCGCCGCGACGAGCGCGCCGTTCAGGGTCGCGCACGCGACCGCGGTCTTCGTATTCCCCGCGTCGATGCCGATCACGGCCGGAACGGGCATGGGGTCAGTCCTCCTCGCCGCCGCGGCGCGCGGCCGCGGACAGCACGCCGCCCCGGTGGACGAGGAACGCGGCGGTGCCGCGGCGCACGCGGCCGCGCCACGCTGCGGCCCCCGCGAGGCCGAGCAGCGCGAGGTCGCGCGCGGGCGACAGCAGCAGGCTCGAGAGCGCGGCCGCGGGGCCCGCGACCGACCGCGACCACGTGGCCGCGAGCAGCACTCGCCCGGCCGCGGTCAGCAGCAGGGCGGTCCCGGTGCCGCCGCCCGGGTGCGCGACCCAACTGGCGATGCCGAGGGGCAGCGCCGCGAGAAAGGCGGCGACCGCGGCGAAGGGGCCCGGGCGCGCACGCGCGAGCACCGCGAGGTGCGATGCGAGCAGGCGGGCCGGGGCGCCGGGCCGATCCGACACCCCGACCGGGCACGGGACCAGCACCGCATCCGCGCGCGGCGCCGCGGCGCAGAGCGCGGCCGCGAGCGATGCGCGGTTCACGGACAGCGGGTCGCCGGCCGCGGCGCGCGCCACGGTATCGCGGGCCGCGACCGCGAGCGGGAAGAGGCCGGGAGGCCCCGAGACCGCGAACAGGACCGGGGCGAGGTCCCCGGCCGCGCGCGCGACCAGGGCGGACCGGAACGAGCGGAGGCCGGGCACCGGGGCGGGGCAGCCCGACGCGAGGCTCGCGGAGCCCAGCGCGCGCACCACGGGCGAGAGCTGGCGCGAGGTCGGCCGCGCCGACGGGTCGACCGCGATCGCGAGCGGCATCGTGCCGTCGGCGAGCGCCGCCATCCCGAGCCAGGCGGACGCGACGTGGCGGGCCGGCGGGGAGGCCTCGGCCCCGGCGACGTCCACGCCGGGGACCGCGCGGCGGGTCTCCTCGATCGCCTCGCGGGTGCGGGGGTCGCCGGGGACCGTCACGACCCTCGTCGCGAGCAGCGCCTCCAGGTCCAGCACGCTGGTCCCGAGCCCCCGCAGGAGGTCCGAACCGACCGGGACCCCGGGGTCGGCGACGACGACAGCGACCGCGCGGCCCGGTGGACGCGGCCCGGACGCGGCCCGGCGGCCCCTGACGAACGCCAGCATGGCGAGCGCGACGGCCGCGGTCGAGACGAGCGACAGGGACCACGCGAGGAGGGCCCAGAACATGCGCCGATTCTGTCAGGCGGGGCGCGCGGGATCAACGGGTCGAGCGACGACGCGGACCCCTGACGGACCGCGCGGCCAGGTCGCGTTCGACCCGGAAAGCGCAATCACTGCGCGGCGCTTGAAAAAAGCCTTGACTTCCGGGAGGTCATGCCCCAACATTCGCGCCACGTTTCCGCCGGTTCCGCCGGAAGTTCCGTGCGGGTGACAGCGGAGGCGCGTGGCCTGCCTGAACAGCAGGCCGGGGAGGTGGGTCATGCGTTTTGGGGTCGCGGCCGGATGAGTCGCGGTCCCGTGTCCTGAGGAGGGCCACAAATTGAACACGCTCGGACGGCACCTTGTTGCGGACTTCCACGGGTGTACGGCGGACCTCAACGACCCGCAGGTCGTGATGGGGGCGCTGGAACAGGCGTGCGAGATCGCCGGCGCGACGATCGTCGATCGCTCCGGCCATCATTTCAGTCCCTACGGGGTGACGGCCGTCATCGTGATCGCCGAATCCCACCTCGCCGTTCACACATGGCCCGAGTACGGGTACGCCGCGGTCGACCTCTTCACGTGCGGCACGAGCGTCGACACGTGGAAGGCGTTCGAGTTCGTGAAGTCGGCGTTCGGCGCGACCCGCGTCGAGGTCCGCGAGTTCCAGCGCGGCCTCCTGTCCGAGGCGGAGATCCGCGCGGCCGAGAGCTACGGGAGCGCGGCCGCCGCCTGATCGATGCGTTCGCTCTCCGCGTGAGCATCGCGACCCGTTCCGGCGCGTGGCGTCGCGGCGCGTGCCCACGTCCCCGAGCGGCGATGCCGCAAGGCGGGTAGAATCGCCCACGTGAACCGTCGCGCGAACATCATCGGCGTATGGGTCCTCGTCGGCCTCGCCGTCGTCTTCATGCTGCTGCCGAAGGTCGAGCAGACGCCGGCCATCGCCTACTCCGCGTTCCGCACCCTGGTACGCGACAAGGCCGTCACGGTCGTGGACGTGTCCGGCTCGGAGGCCGAGGCCATCCTGGCCGCGGACTGGGAGACGCGCGTCTCGGACCCGCAGATCAAGGACGCGCTGCCGCCCGGCACGACCCGCGTGACCTCGAACCTGCTGCCGATCGAGGACCCGGACTTCGCGCGCGAGCTGAACCAGTCCGGCATCGTGGTCCGCGGCGAGAAGAGCAGCATGTGGACCTCGGTCCTGCTGTCGTGGATCCTGCCGCTGGCCCTGCTGGCGGGCTTCTGGATCTACATGATGCGCCGCACCACGCGGTCGCAGGGCGGCGTGCTCTCGTTCGGGAAGTCGCGCGTCCGCGTCTACCGCCAGGACGACGTCAAGACCACGTTCGCGGACGTCGCGGGCGTGGACGAGGCCAAGGAGGAACTGCGCGAGATCGTCGAGTACCTCCGCCAGCCCGAGAAGTTCATCCGCGTCGGCGCCCGGATCCCCAAGGGCGTGCTGCTGGTCGGTCCCCCCGGAACCGGCAAGACCCTGCTCGCGCGCGCGGTCGCGGGCGAGGCGAAGGTCGCGTTCTTCTCGATCTCCGGTTCCGAGTTCGTCGAGATGTTCGTCGGCGTCGGCGCGGCGCGCGTGCGCGACCTGTTCGAGACCGCGCTGAAGGCCGCGCCGTGCATCATCTTCGTGGACGAGCTGGACGCGCTCGGCAAGGTCCGCGGCGTCGCCCTGACCGGGGGCAACGACGAGCGGGAGCAGACGCTGAACCAGCTCCTGGTCGAGATGGACGGCTTCGAGCCGAACCGCGGCGTCGTGATCATGGCCGCGACCAACCGGCCGGAGATCCTGGACCCCGCCCTGCTCCGCCCCGGCCGCTTCGACCGCCAGGTGCTCGTGGACAAGCCCGACCGCAAGGGCCGCGAGGCGATCCTGCGCGTCCACGTCAAGACCGTGGTCCTCGGGCCGGACGTGGACGTCGAGCGGATCGCGCGCATCACCCCCGGCTTCGCCGGCGCCGACCTCGCCAACGTCGTCAACGAGGCGGCCCTGCTCGCCGCCCGCCACGGACGGGACGCGGTCGCGCAGTGCGACTTCGAGGAGGCGATCGAGCGCGTGGTCGCGGGCCTGGAGAAGCGCGGCCGGATCATCACGGACCCCCTCCCGGCCCAGGACCACGTCCAGAAGATATCCATCGTGCCGCGCGGGCTCGCCGCGCTCGGGTACACGCTCCAGCAGCCGACCGAGGACCGCTACCTGATGACCCGGTCCGAGCTGCTCGACCGCATGGCCGTCATGCTCGGCGGCCGCGCAGCGGAGGTCCTGGTCGGCGGCGAGTCCTCCACCGGCGCCTCGAACGACCTCGCCCGCGTGACGGAGATCGCGCGCTCCATGGTGATGCGGTTCGGCATGAGCGAGGCGCTCGGACCGGTGTCCCTCGAGGGCCGCCACGCGACGCCCTTCCAGCCGTTCGACGGCGTTCCCTCGCGCGACTACGGCGGCGCGGTGGCCGACCGGGTGGACGCCGAGGTGCGGCAGCTCATCGACGCGGCCTCCGCGCGCGCGGCCGGCATCCTCGCGAAGCGGCGCGAGCTGATGGATCGCGCCGCCGCCGTGCTGCTCGATCGCGAGTACATGGAGGGGGACGAGCTGCGGGCGATGCTCGGAGGGGCGGAGGCGCACGCACAATCCACCGAGGAGACCGCAGAGACCGCAGAGAAGATCAGGGGTTAGCGGTGAGCGCGAGAAGGGCAGCGCTGGTCGCGGTGCTGCTGGTCGCCGGGTGCGGCGCGGCGAACCGCCCGCCCGACATCGCCCCGATCGGCGCGATCGAGGTCACGGTCGGCGACACGCTCGTGGTGCCGCTGCACGCGGTCGATCCCGACGGCGGCCGGGTCCGGTTCTCGGTCAGGGGCGCGCCGGAGGGGGCCGCGGTCGAGAACGGCGCGGACGGCAGCCGGTTCGTCTTCAGCCCCCTCGCATCCGACGCGAAGCCGGGCGGAAGCCGCTACGACCTCGTCTTCACCGCGCGCGACCCGGACGGCGCCGGAGCCGACGCGCCCGCGGTCCTGACCGTGTGGCACGAAGGCAGCGTGCCCGCGTTCGACGGCCCGTTCGCATGGACCCTGAACCTCGCGGCGACCGACCGCCTGTCCGTCCGCGTGCGCCCCCGTGACTACGACACCGCCCGCCTGGACCTCCGCCTCCTGCGCGGGATCGACGGCGCGGTCTTCGAGGTCGTGGACGGGCACACCGCGTCGCTGTTCTGGAAGCCGCGGCCGTCGCAGATCGCGGCGGGGCCGGTGTTCACGTTCCAGGTCGGCGCGTCGGACCGGGAACACCCCGAAGTCCTCGCCGATTTCGCGGTGGTGCTCGTCAACCCGGACCTGTTCGGCGGCTGCCCCGGCACCGCCCCCGTCGGCCGCCACGAGCCGGTCGGGGACGTGCGGGGCGGCGGCAGCGTGGCGCGCGCGCTGACCGCGACGGACGCGGAGAGCCGGGTGCGCGCCGCGACCCTGTACTGGAGCGCCGCGCAGGCGGCGGACGGCGCGTTCAACGAGGTGCCGGCGACCGGCGAGGACGGCGCGTTCGAGGCCGCGATCCCGGACCTGTCCGCCGCCGCGGCGGACGGCCTGCTGGTCTTCTACCACTTCGAGGCGTCCGACGACGACGACCCCAAGTCCGCGGCGTGCGACCACCAGGTGCGCGTGCCGAAGACCGGCGAGTTCGCGTTCGCGGTCTATGCCGACCCGGACGCCGGGTGCCTCGACGACGACCTGTGCCGGCACTGCACCGAGGCGAACGCGCCGCCGCTGCCCGACGAGACCGTGGCCGGGCTTCGGCTCTGCGGGGACGAGGACGTGTTCCAGGCCACGGTGCCGCAAGGGGGGGTGCC
>VGRB01000318.1 GCA_016875475.1 Deltaproteobacteria bacterium | reverse complement strand
CTGCTACGCATGCCCAGCACGACCATCGCCTCGACCTTCTCTGCCACGACGACGAAACGGTTGTAGGCGCGCACGTGCGGCGGCTTCATTGCGAGCAGCTCCAGATCCACAGTAGCTTCCGACCGGAACGCCTGGTCCGGTTCTGCTACCGTCCGTTCGATTCTCGTTGGGTGTACTGGGAGCCCGAGACGAAGCTGCTTGACGAGAGGCGCGCGGAGTACGTCCCGCACGTATTCCCCGGGAACCTGTGGCTGGAGGCGCGCCAGAGGCAGCCCAAGGATGCCTTCGACCGCGGCCTTCCCGTTCGCGTGCTCGCGGACAACCTCGGCAACGGCTTGTCCAGCTTCTTCCCGCTGTTCGTGCGCTCGGGGGCCCAGGATGGTCGGCTTCACGCGACGGCGGATGCCTTCGAGCAAGTACCGAATCTCTCGAACGCCGCCGCCGAGTACCTCGGCGGCCTGGGTGCTGGCGCAACCGACCTCCCCCATCACGCTCTCGCTGTACTGCACAGCCCCGCGTACCGCCTTGACCATGGGGGGCCACTCCGGTTGGACTGGCCCCGTGTACCCCTGCCCGCTGCTGCCGACTCGCTGATGTCGTCAGCCGAACTCGGGCGCATGCTCGTCCCCCTGTTCGACCCGGACAGGTCGGTGCGGGGAGTATCGCAGGGCGCCGTCCGGCAGGAGTTGGCGCTGCTCGCGATCCCAGCCGCCGACAACCACGGCGGCCCGGGCACGATGGATTGGACTGTCAACGCTGGGTGGGGGCGGGTCGGGGGCGGTGGTGCTTGCATGCCGGGACCGGGTCGGGTAGTCCGGCGGGCCTACACGTCTGCCGAGCGGTCGGCGATCGAGATCGGGGCAAGCGGTCTCGGCTTGTCCACCCAGGAGGCGCTCGCACTTCTTGGGGAGACGACCACGGACATCTACCTGAACAGCGTGGCCGCGTGGCGGAACGTGCCCGAGCGGGTCTGGTCGTACACGCTCGGAGGTTACCAGGTGCTCAAGAAGTGGCTTTCGTACAGGGAGAAAGCGGTGTTCGGACGGGAGCTCCAGCCCAAGGAAGGCGAGCACTTCTCCGATACGGCCCGGCGTATCGCCGCGATTCTGCTCCTTTCGCCCCGGCTCGACGACAACTACCGTTCGATCACGAGGAGTGCAGCGCCTTTCACCCCGGCGGACCAGACGCGCTGTCGGAGCGCATCTGTCCAAGGGGAGACCGGCGTTCTCCTTTGAGGGTCCCATTGTGTGGAAGGAGGGGGGCATGGCCTACCGGACCGTCGAGGAGGCGTTCGCCGAGTTCGCCTCGCGTCTGACCCCGACCGGCACCGAGAGCGAGGCTGTGAAGAAGCACCGCCAGTCCATCAAGGACTGCCTCGACTCGAACTTCGGGGTGGTGCACTTCTTCCGCACCGGGTCGTTCGGCAACGGCACGGGCATCACCGGGTACATGCTCGACCCGGACGACGCCCCGGACGATCCAGGGGTTCACCGCCAACCCGAAGGGCACGATCTTCGGGTGGGACAACACGCCGCAGCAGTCCACGCAGAACCGCCTGCCGTCGAAGACGCCGGCGCCGAACCTGTATCTTGCGGGCGCGTGGACCTTCCCGGGCGGCGGCCAGTCGGCGGTGATGATCGGCGGCGCCATGGCTGCCCAGGCCATCCTGGCCGACATGAAGGCACCGGCCCGCTGAGCGTGGGCCCTACGTTCCACGGGCGCGCGCCGAAGCGGCGCCCTGATCGATGCGGTACATCTCCGGCCGGCGGTCCGCGAACAGGTCGTTCGTGGCGGTTGCACGCTTGTCGTCGGCCTCGGCGGGGTCGATCTCCGCCACGCCGCTCGCCGGCCGGTCCACGGGTCCGTCGGACAGCACGCGGCCGTCCGGGCCGACGACCCGGCTGCCGCCCGTGAACTCCACGCGATGATCGCCGCGCTCCTCCGTGCCCACGCGGTTCGCGGTGACCGTGAACACCCGGTTCTCCAGCGCGCGAGTGACCATGGCGGCCTGGCAGTGCGGCTGCACGATGTCGGACGGGTGGGCGATCACCTGGGCCCCGGCGAGCGCGAGCGTGCGCGCCGCCTCGGGGAAGCGCCAGTCGTAGCAGATCATGAGGCCCACGCGCGCGCCCGCGAGTCCGAGGACCGGGAAGGGCAGGTCGCCCGGGTCGAAGAGGCGTCGCTCGAGATCGAACAGGTGGACCTTCCGGTACACCGCCCGGACGCCGCCGCCGTCCAGCGCGATCGCGCTGTTGAACAGGCGTCCGTCATCCCCGCGCTCCGCGACCCCGGCCACCACGGCGCAGCGACCGCGGACAGCGAGCGAGACCAGCGCCCGTGCGGTCGGGCCGTCGGGCACCGGCTCCGCGACGCGCGCCAGGTCGGCCCGGTCGTCGAAGAGGTAGCCGGTGGAGAACAGCTCGGGCAGGACCCACAGGTCCGCCTCGCCGGACAGCAGGGCGGGCTCGACCGCGGCGACGTTGGCCGCGGGATCGCCGTGCACGGGAAGGGTCTGGATCCAGCCGAGGCGCAGCATGAAGGCAGGATAGCACGTTGGCCGCCGCGTGCCCGTCCGTTCGTCCCGGGGGGCGCATCCGCGAACGGATTGTGGGTGGCTTGCGATACGCCGCGACGTGTCGAGCAAGGGGGATGTGACTCCCGGCCCGCTGGTGTAGACTCCGCGGGATGGACGGCGTGACCGTCAGGTTCGTCGGGCCGGTCCGCAGGCCGGGCCCGGAGCGTTCGATGGTGGTCGACCGGGCGGGGGTCCGCACGGTCGCGGACCTGCTCGCGCGCCTGGGGTACTCCCCCCGGGAGGCGGAGCGGCTGACGGTGCTGCTGGACGGCGTCCGGGCGGAGCCCGAGGCGCAGCTCGGCGGCGCGCGGACCGCGGACATCCTGATCCTGATCGGAGGTGGGTGAGACATGCCGGAAGTGGAGGCGCTCCACAGGCCGAGGAGCCTGGACGAAGCCCTGGACCTTATGGCGCAGCACGGCGAGCGGGCGCGCCCGCTCGCGGGCGGGACGACGGTCGCCCTGGCGCGCGGAGGCCGCCGCGACGTGGTCGTCGCGCTCGCGCGTGCCGGGCTGGACGCGATCGAGCAGGGGCCGGACGGCCTGCGGATCGGCGCGATGGCGTCGTGCGCGGCGCTGGCGAAGGGGCTCGCAGGCTCGCCGTCGGCGCTGTCCGACGCCGCCGCGGTCGTGGGCACGCGGGTGCTCCGGAACCACGTGACGATCGGCGGCAACTGCTGCGTCGTCTACGCGTGGTCCGACCTGCCGGTGGCGCTGCGCGCCTTGGGAGCGTCGTTCGAGCTGGCGTCGGCCGGCGGACGTCGCCGGGTGCTTCCCGAGGAGGCGTTCTTCGCGCAGCAGCCGTCGCGGGTGATGGCGGCCGGCGAGCTTCTGGTGGCGATCCTGCTGCCCGCGCCGGCGCCGGGGAGCGGGTCCGCGTTCGTGAAGCTGGCGCGGAACGCCGGCGACCACGCGAGCGCGAGCGTCGCGGCGCGGGTCGAGCTGGACGGGGGGATCGTTCGCTCGGCGCGGCTGGTCGCGGGCGGCGTGAAGGGCATGCCTCAGGTGCTGGCGGGCGCGGCTGCCGCGCTGGCGGGCTGCCGGGCCGAGGAGGCGCTCGAGGAGGCGGCGCGCGTGGCCGAGAGCGAGGTCGATTCCACGTCGGACTTCCGCGGCGGCGCGGAGTGGCGCAAGCACGTGGTCGGAGTCCTGGTCGGGGACGCGGTCCGCACGGCGATCGATCGGGCCATCCGGATGGGGGCGTGACGGCATGACGGCGAACATCGAGGTCAACGGGGCGCCGCGCGCGCTCGAGGTGGATCCGGGCGAGACCCTGCTCGACGCGCTCCGGGCCGCCGGTTTCAAGGGCGTCAAGCGCGGCTGCGAGAACGGGACGTGCGGGTCGTGCGTGGTCCTGCTCGACGGCGTGCCGCACTTCTCCTGCCTGCTCCTGGCCGCGGCCCTGGACGGGCGCAAGGTCACCACGATCGAGGGGCTCGGCACGCCCGACGCGCCGCACCCGATCATGCGGGCGTTCGCGGAGGAGGCGGGGGTCCAGTGCGGCTACTGCACGCCGGGCATGGTGCTGTCGGCCAAGGCCCTGCTCGATGCCGGCCCGCGCCCGACCGAGGCGGAGGTGCGCGAGGCCTTCGACGGCCACCTCTGCCGGTGCACCGGGTACGTGAAGCAGGTACAGGCGGTGTTGCGGGCTGCGGCGGAGTTGGGGAACACGGGTACGGGCACGGGTTCGGGGACGGGAGAGCGTACGGGAGGGGCGCGATGAGCCGCGGCGGGGAGACGAAGGTCGTTGGCCACAGCGAACGGAAGGTCGATGCGCTCGCGCTCGCGTCCGGGCAGCCCCTGTTCACGGACGACGTGGACGTTCCCGGACTGCTCCACGCCAAGGTCCTGTGGAGCCCGCACGCCCACGCGCGCATCGTGAGGATCGACGCGTCCAAGGCCCGCGCGCTGCCGGGCGTCGCCTGCGTGCTGACCCACGAGGACGTGCCGCGCATCCTGAAGACCACGGCGGGGCAGGGGTGGCCGGAGCCGTCCCCCTACGACACGCCGATGCTCCCGGACAAGGTCCGGTACGTCGGCGACCGGGTCGCGGCGGTGGCCGCGGAGACGCGCGAGATCGCGGAGCAGGCGGTACGGCTGATCGAGGTCGAGTACGAGGTCCTGCCCGCGCTGTTCGACCTCCGCGCCGCGGATGCGCCGGGCGCGCCGGTGATCCACGACGAGCCGGACGCGAAGGCGATCATCCCGGTGCCGTACTGGCCGGAGAGGAACGTCGCGGCCCACGTGGACATGCGGATCGGCGACATCGACGCGGCGTTCGACGCGAGCGACGTCGTGGTCGACCGCGAGGTCGAGACCCAGTACGGCCAGCACTGCCCGATCGAGCCGCACGTGACGATCTGCCGCATCGACGAGTACGGGCGGCTGCACATCCGGACCTCGACGCAGGTCCCGTTCCACGTCCGGCGCATCGTGGCCCAGGCGTGCGAGGTGCCGGTCCGGAGGATCCGCGTCGTGAAGCCCAGGATCGGCGGGGGCTTCGGCGCGAAGCAGGAGGTGCTCGAGGACCTCGTCGCGATGCTCTGCCTGAGGACGGGCCGCCCGGTGAAGCTCGAGTACACGCGGTCCGAGGAGTTCGTCAGCAGCCGGACGCGCCACCCTGCCGTGTCCCGCGTCAAGGTCGGGTTCGGCCGCGACGGGACCATGAAGGCGCTCTACCTGCGCGCCCGCACGAACACCGGCGCGTACGGAAGCCACGCGCTGACCGTGGTCTGCAACTGCGGGGCCAAGACGCTGCCGCTCTATCACTGCGAGAACGTTGGGTTCGACGGCGACAGCGTCTATACCAACCTGCCGGTCGCGGGCGCGTACCGCGGCTACGGCGGGACCCAGGCCGCCTTCGCGCTCGAGGTCGCGATGGACGAGGCCGCGCGCGCGCTCGGGAAGGACCCCGTCGACCTGCGTCGAGCCCTCCACATCCGCGAGGGCGAAGGGTCGCCCGTGTTCCGCGCGCTCGGCGAGGGGCAGGAGGGCGTCGAGCAGAAGATCGGCTCGTGCGGGCTCGCGCGCTGCCTCGACCTCGGCGCGGAGGCGATCGGGTGGAAGGACCGCGAGTCGCGCCGCGGCTCGGGCCGCTTCCGGCGCGGCTTCGGGATGTGCGCGCTGATGCAGGGCTCGTCGATCCCGGAGATCGACATGGGCTCGGCCAGCATGAAGATGAACGACGACGGGTCGTTCAACCTGCTCGTCGGCGCGACCGACCTCGGCACGGGGTCCGACACGATCCTGGCGCAGATCGCGGCCGAGGCGGTCGGGACCACGCTCGACCGCATGATCGTCTACTCGTCGGACACGGACCTGACCCCGTTCGACGTGGGCGCGTACGCGTCATCGACCACGTACCTGTCCGGCGAGGCGGTGCGCAAGACCGCCCTGCTGGTCCGCGGGCAGGTCGTCGAGGTCGCGGCGCGGATGATGCGCGTCGAGCCGGCCGACGTGGACCTGCCGGGCGACGGGACCGCGCGCGCGGGGGGGAAGTCGGTCACGTTCGAGGACGTGGCGCGCCACGCACTGTACGCGCGCGACCAGTTCCAGATCGGCGCGATCGGGTCCGCGATCTCGCACGCGTCGCCGCCGCCGTTCTCGGCCCACTTCGCCGAGGTCGAGGTGGACACGGCGACCGGCAAGGTCCGCGTGGTCAAGTACGTGGCCGCGGTGGACTGCGGGACCGCGATCAACCCGAAGCTCGCCGAGGGCCAGATCGAGGGGGCGGTCGCGAACGGCATCGGCTACGCGATGACCGAGGAGATGGTGTTCAACGACCGCGGGCTCTGCCTGAACGCGAGCTTCCGCCACTACCGGATCCCGGGGACCCTGGACATGCCCGAGATGGTGACGATCCTGGTTCCGACGTACGAGCCGACCGGGCCGTACGGCGCGAAGAGCGTCAGCGAAATCTGCATCAACGGTCCGCTGCCGGTGCTGTCGAACGCGATCTTCGACGCGGTCGGCGTGCGCCTGGCGCGGGCGCCGTTCACCGCGGAGCGGGTCTGGCGGGCGTTGTCCGGGAAGGGCTTCGGGACATGACGGCCGAGGCGCGGCTTCGTGACCTCCCCC
>VGRB01000317.1 GCA_016875475.1 Deltaproteobacteria bacterium | reverse complement strand
TGTACGCGCCGCCCAGCCCGGCCGCGCGCGCGCCGATGTGGAACGTGTTCGAGTTCCCGGCGAGCGCGGGCACGGCCGACGCAGCCGACGCAGCAAGGACGAGGGCGGCAGCCGTCCGGCGCATCACGTCCGCAATTGAATCAGAGGCTTTCAGGCCGCCGTCGTCTCCCGCCCGCCGCTGTCCGGGACGGTCTCGGGCCGCGGCTCCCCGCCCGAGCCGACCTCGACGACCTTGCCGCCCGGGCCGGTACACGACCCGGCTCCCCCCGTCGCCCCCGGCGCACTGGAAGACGCCCGTCGCGTCCTTCACCTTCCACTGGCCGCTGCCGTGAGCGGCGTCGAACGTCCCGGACACCACGAACGTCCCGCCGACCGTGACCAGGTACCCCTTCTCGCCGGTCGACTCGACGTAGTAGTCGGACGCGACCGTCTCGGCCGCCGCGTCGCCGAGCTTCGCGGTGCCGCGGAAGCTGAACACGTAGTCCGCGGCCCAGTGCGACGCCTTCAGCATCGTGCCCACCCCGTCGTGGACGACCCGGTCCGCCTCCGCCCCGGAGGCGCAGGCCGCATAGACGAAGGTCTGCCGGAACTCGCCCCCCCCAACCCCCTCGCCCTCGCGCTCCCAGTCCGGCTCGGCAGGCTCGGTGTACGACACCGTGCCGCCGGACGGGCACGCGCACGAGATCGGCCCGCCCGCGGTCTCCGGGTACCTGCAGTCGAGGGCCGCCGAGAGCCCGCCGGGGGTGCCGGCGGCCGGATTCGGGGGGTTCCCCTTCTCGTCCGTCTCGGCGAGCGCGGTGGCCACCGACCCCGAGTTCTCGCCCTTCAACTCCCCCGTGGGCTTGTCGAACTTCTCCTTCATCTGCGCGAACGACGCCCCGCCGCCGCTGCTGCCGCACCCGAGCGCCATGCACCCCCGGCAACGCCAACGACCACCGAATCGCCCTCATGGATTCCCTCCCTCCGGGGCCTTGTGTCCGCGCGCGCGGAGGCCGCCCCGATCCTCGCCGTCCGGTCGAGGATAGCTCACGGGTTGCGGATGGGCAAAGACGGCGGAGGGGATGGAGCAGGGGCGGGTACGGGCTCGATGTGGCGGGCTTGGGCTCGGGCTCGTGTACGGGGACGGGGACGGGAACGGGGAGGATCTCGGCCTCGGGCGCCTCGAGGCCCGCGCCGCCGTCGAGGTCGCTCCCCTTCTTCGGCTTCGGGGGCTTCTCGTCGTCCGCGCCGGGCAGCTCCTCGGGCGGGAACGGGGTCGCGGGGCCGCACTTCGTCTCGTCCCACGCGATCGCCTGCGTCTCGTCGAGGAAGCTCTCGAACGTGACCTTCTGGTCCGCGGCCCAGCACTGCGCCACGCGGATGCAGACCTTGGGCCCGAGCGTGCCGTCGCACGCCGCGACCACGGTCCGGAAGCGCTGGTCGGCGCGCCACGCGAACGCGGCCCTGAGGGCCTCGTTCACGCCGTCCTGGCCGGCCGTGAGCTTGTCGGTCGCATCCTTCGCGACCACGTCGGCGCGGGTGATGAACGCGAACCGGGGCCGCCGTGCCCGATCACGCGGACGTACTTGAACACGCCGCTCTGCGCGTCCGCCATGCCGGGGGTCTTCACGCCGTCGAGCCCGAGCCGCATCTGGCGCGCGCGGCCCGCCGCGTGGAACCCGATCCCGAGCCGGCCCGCGAAGTCCTTGCCGGTCAGGACCGCGAGGTTGTCGAAGTCGTACCCGATCCACCCGAAGCCCCGGCGCTTCCCATCGTGGCGCGGCAGGAGCTTCACGTCCGCGGCGAACACGGGCACGAAGGCCGCGTCGTCGAGGGCGGCCGCGGCACGCCCGCGCAGCAGGACCGCGTAGTGCTTCTGGTTCCGGTCCCTCAGGCAGCCGAGCAACTTCCAGTAGACGCCGTCCGCGCCCGGGCCCTCCCACACGCGGCACTCGAGCGCCCCGACCTTGAACGTCGCGGACGCGCCGTTCTGCATCAGCGCCTTGACGCCCGCGTGCGTGTCGCCGAGCAGCCCGTTCAGGCCGTCCGCGACCTTCTGCGCGAGCGCCCGCATCTGCGCGGGGTCGCCGATCACGGCCCCCTCCTCCGCGGAGAGCGCGCCGGAAACGGAGCCGCCCTCCCCCAGCTCGAGCGCGAGCTGGTCCATGTCCGGGACGGCCTCGGAGTACTCGTCGCCGTCCTCACCTCCGCCCCCGGCGGCCCCCGCCGCACGCGGCGAAGGCCACCACCAGGAACCACGCGAGACGGGTCTTCATGGCACACCTCCAATTGTTGTCACCGGCCCGCCGGCACCGTGCCGGCCGCCGCACGCAGGCCATCGCAATGGCCGTGCCAGGCGCGAGCGGGGTGCAGCTCCTCATCATTTCCACAAGTTGCGCAAACCACCCTCCGTCCGGACGTCTCCGGGTGGCGACGATCGGTGTCTCCGGGCGGAGACGGGCCGCGGCGCCGGGACGGTGGAGGGCCGTGCAGGGCGGCTACCGCGCCTTCTCCAGCGCGGCCTTCACGCCGATCACCAGCGTGCCCTCGCGGAAGCGCTTGCCGGCCTGGAAGAAGGAGCCCCCGTCGTGGATGCGGACCTTGGTGCGGAAGTCCCCGTACTCCAGGGATACCCGGAGCAGGCCCTTCTCGGGGGTGATGCCGCCGTAGGTCGCGGCGAAGCGGTCGCCGTCGGGCAGCGCGATCTCGACGCGGCCGTCCACGTCCACGGTCCGGTCGGACGCGCTCAGGAGGTCGTAGTAGCCGAACTTCTCGCCGAACGACTTCCGCAGCATCAACGACTTCCGCAGCATCTCCCACATGGGCTTCAACGCGTCGTGGAGGAACGGCGGGCCCTTTCGCGCCTCGATGACCGTGACGGTCAGCATCGCCCGCGGGGGGGGGGCGTCGGCCGCGGCCGGGAGGGCCGCGGCGGCGACGATCAGGACGGCGAGGCCGGCGGCGGCGCGCACGGCATGGGGACGGGCCCACGGGTCGGCTCTCACGTTCATCCCTCCTCCACGAACCAGATGACCGTCGGCCGGTCGGAGTCGTCGAAGTCCTGGTCGATGATCACCGACCCGGACCCCGCGTCGTAGCTGTCCACGAAGCACTGGTTGTTCGGCGCCGGGGGCCGCGTCCAGAAGAGCAGGCCGAGCACCACCGCGACCAGGAACGCCCCCGCCGGGGCGAGCACGAACAGGGGCCGGTCGCCGAGCAGGCGCGCCAGCAGGCCGGGGGCCGCCTCCGCGGCCTCGCGCGGGACCGCGACGGGGGCGCGCGCGGCTTCGAGCTTCCTCTCCACCCCCCCCCACATCGCGTCGAACGACGGGACGGCCGCATCACCCGGGTCCGACGCGCCCCGCACCGCCGCGGTCAGGTCCCGGAACCGCGCGACCTCGGCCGGGTCCGCGCGCGCGCCCGCCTGCGCCGCGCCGTCCGCGACCCGCATCGCCTCCAGGCGTCCCCGCTTGCCGGTCCGCCACATCGCGTCACCTCATCCCGTAGCGCGTCTCGAGCACCTCGCGGAGCCTCATCCGCGCCGCGAACAGCCTCGACATCACCGTGCCGATCTTGATCTCCAGCACGGCCGCGATCTCCTCGTACGACAGGTCCTCGTACTCGCGCAGCACCAGGATCTGCCGGTGCTCCGGCTTCAGTTCGTCCATCGCGGCGCGCACCTTCGCCCGCGCCTCCTCGCTCGCAACGATCCTGGACGGCTCCGCGAGCGCGGCCGAGTGCCCGTGCCCCGCGCCCTCGCCCGCGTGGTCGAGCGCGTCGTCGTACTCCTCCTGCGCCCCCGCGGTCCGCGCCCGCCGCATCGGTCGAGCGCGTCGTCGTACTCCTCCTGCGCCCCCGCGGTCCGCGCCCGCCGCATCCGGTCGAGCGCCGCGTTCGACGCGATCCGGTAGAGCCACGTGTAGAACGAGGACGACATGTTGAACGACGGCATGCCCTGGAGCGCCTTCATGAAGGTCTCCTGGGTCAGGTCCATCGCCGCGTCCTCGCTCCTCGTCATCGCGAGCAGCATCCGGTACACCCGCCGGTAGTAGCGCTCCGCGAGGGCCTTGAACGCCGCCCTGTCCCCGGCACGCGCCGCGGCCGCGAGGTCGCGCTCGAGCCCCTCCGCGCGCTCTCCTGCCCCGTTTGACGCGTCGGGAGCGGGCCTATTCCGGGCGGGTCCCATGGTCACGCGATTGTAGCGCACCCGCCGGGCGGGACCACCACCGCGACGCGGCCCGATAGCCGGGCGCCGTCCGGGACGACCGCCGCGCCGTCGCCCTCGACGCGGATCGTCACGGGGGCGCCCCGGCCGATGCGGACGCGGCCGGCAAGGGCCGGGGACTCGCTCACCCGGCGGTCGGCCGACGGCCGGACCTCGCCGTATGGCCTGGACGCGGCGCAAAGGAACGCCGCGCCCGCGCCGACCTCGAGGCCGGCAGCGAACGGCGGAGCGCCCGCCTCGCCGTGCCGCACCCCGAGGTAGACCGCCGCGCCCTCGCCCACGCGCCAGCCGGGTCCAGCGCCCCCGAGGCCGGCCGCGACGCAAGGGTCGATCTCGACGCGCGCGGAGGCCTCGACCACCGCCCCTGCCGAGCGCAGCCGCTCCGTCGCGGCGCGGTTCAGGGCCGCGACCGTGTCCTCGAGCGAGTCCTCGCCCGTGACGGTCTTGGTGGGGAGGAAGTACTCCGCGCGGTCCGCGAGCAGCACCCCGACGCGCCCCGGCGGCAGCAGGCCCGACAGGTGCTGGTTCAGCATCTCGAAGCTCGACGACTCCACGGTCCTCCCGCCGACCTCCACCTTCTTGCCGGTGTACAGCGTCGGCGGGATGTCCGGCCGGATCGCGTCGAGGTCCACGAGGTTCGTGTTGATGTGCGCGAGCCGGAGCACCGGCCGGCCGTCCGGGTCCGCGGCTTCGGCCACCTCGCGGGGGCAGACCGAGTACTCGATCACCTCGATCCCCCCGGTCCGCGGGTTCCGGGCGACCAGGCCCACCTTCTCGGACAGCCTCGCGCGCGACACCACGGTCAGCGTGAACCCGTACCCCCCGCGGACGTGGAACCCGATGCGGGCCGCGTCGAACGGGTGCGAGGCCGCGTTGTCCACGTTGTGGAGCACCACGCGCCGCACGCCCCAGGCGCGAAGGCGATCGGCGAGGGACGCGCCCCCGCGCGCGCCGCCGGACCCGGGGGTCAGCAGGGCCTTGTAGACGCCGCCGTGGCCGTCTCCGGTCACCACCATGTGGCCGTCCGGGCCGACCACGAGGTCGCCGTCCGCGTCGAGGCGCGGCTGCTCGGTCTGGCCGAGCACGACCAGGAGGTTGCGCGGGAACCCCCACAGGTCCGCGTCCGCGGCCCACGCGCGCACCGCCGCGTCGGTCAGGCTCGAGGTCATCATGACCATCACGGGCATCCGTCCCGCCGCGACCCCGGCCGCGAGCGCCTCGGCCGCGAACAGGTCGAGGAAGGGGAAGCCCATGACGGGGGTCAGCGGGAACAGCCCCTTCGGCGGCGCGGACCCGTGGCGCGCGATCACGGCGGCCACGCGCGGGTCGTCGCGCGCGTCCGAGTAGAACCGGGTCGCCGCGCCCCCGGCGAACACGATGGATGCCCACTCCCCGGCTGCCAGCGACGCGCGGCCGATCCCCCCGAGCGCGGGGCGGTCCGCGGCCCCGACGGTGCCGGGCTCCACCGGCGCGAGGTCCGCGGCCGCGGGCACGGCGGCGCCCGCCGCTGCGCCGCCAAGCAGCGCCGCGCGGTGCGCACGGATCCACTCGAAGTCGCGCCGCGACAGCTCCTCGGCGAACGTGGCGAGCGCCCCGGGCGTCGCGCCCGCGAGGTACTTCTCGATCGTCCCGGCCACGCCGTGCCGGGCGAGCCTGTCGCGCAGGTCCGCGAGGAGGACCTTGTCTTCGGGCATCTACAGCCTCCTGACCGAAAGCCCCCCGGCCGGCCGGACCACGCGCGCGGCCGTGCGGCGGCCCGTGGCGGCGGCGTAGCGGTCCGCGATCCCGGCCGCGACCTCGTCGGCGCGGGCGGCCTCGACCACGTTCACCGTGTTGCCGCCGAAGCCGGCGCCGCAAAGGCGCGCGCCGATCACCCCGGGCGTCGCCGAGGCGGCCTCGACGAGCGCGTCCAGCTCGGGACACGAGACCTCGTAGTCGGCGGCCAGGCTCGCGTGCGACCCGGCGAGCAACCGCCCGAGCGCGCCGGCGTCGCCGCTGCGGAGCGCGTCCCGCGCCGCCACGGTACGGGCGTTCTCGGTGACGGCGTGCCGCAGGCGGCGGAAGCTCACCTCGGGCATGTCCGCCCGCACGGCTTCGAGCATCTCCATCGTCGCGTCGCGGGCGGCGCGGGCGTCCGGGAACGCGCGCCGCGCCGCGTCCATGCCTTCCGCGCACTCGCGCTGGCCGGCGCCGACCGAATGCCTCACGCCCGAGTCCGCGACCACGATCGCCCAGGCGGGAGGGAACGGGACCGCCTCGAACGCCAGCGTCCGGCAGTCGAGCAGGATCGCGTGGCCCTCCCGTCCGCACGCGCTCGCGACCTGGTCCATGGCGCCGCAGGGCACGCGGCAGAACCCGTTCTCCGCGGCCTTCGCCGCCATCGCCGCGTCCATCGGCGCGATCTCCCCCCCCGCGATCGCCGCGGCGACCCCGACGAGCGCGCCCTCGATCGAGGCGGACCCC
>VGRB01000316.1 GCA_016875475.1 Deltaproteobacteria bacterium | reverse complement strand
GGCCGCGATCGGCCGCCTGACGCACGACGTCGGCGACGCCCTGAACAAGGCGTGCGGGAACCTGGAGTAGGAGAACGCGAACCTGGAGGGCGTGCTGCTCGGGATCGACTTCAACGACAGCCGCAAGCTCGGGGACGGCAGACAGCGCGACGGCCTCCTCCACCGCCTGGTCTCGCACTTCTCGCAGATCCGGCTGCGCAACGCGGACCTTGCGGAGCCCGACATGCTCGGCCGCGCGTACGAGTACCTGATCGAGCGCTTCGCGGACGACGCCGGCAAGAAGGGGGGCGAGTTCTACACCCCCCACCGCGTCGTCGAGCTGATCACGCGGCTCCTGGAGCCGGCCGAAGGCATGCGCGTCTGCGACCCGACGTGCGGCTCGGGCGGCATGCTGATCCAGTGCGCCGAGCACGTGGCGCGGAAGACCGGTCGCCGGCTCGGGACGGACCCGATCGACCTGACCCTCCACGGACAGGAGAAGAACCTCGGCACCTGGGCGATCTGCAAGATGAACCTCCTGCTCCACGGGCTGCCCGACGCGCGGATCGAGAAGGGCGACGTGATCCGCGACCCGAAGCTGGCCCACGGGGGCGAGCTGATGCTGTACGACCGCGTCATCGCGAATCCCCCGTTCAGCCTGGACCAGTGGGGCGTCGAGGTCGCGAAGGACGACCGCCACGCCCGTTTCGACCGCGGCCTGCCCCCGAAGAACATGGGCGACTACGCCTTCGTGCAGCACATGATCGCGACCCTGAACGACCGCGGCGTGCTCGGCGTCGTGATGCCGCACGGCGTGCTGTTCCGGGGCAGCGGGGACGGCCGCGTCCGCACCGCGCTCGTGGACGAGGACCTGTTCGAGGCCGTCATCGGCCTGCCCGAGAACCTGTTCTACGGCACCGGGATCCCCGCCGTCATCCTGGTCCTGAACCGGGCCAAGCCCGAGCCGCGACGCGGGCGGATCCTGTTCGTCCACGCCGCGGAAGGTTTCGAGGCCCGCAGCAACCAGAACGTGCTCCGTCCCGGGGACATCGAGCGGATCGTGGACGCGTTCCACGCGTATCGCGACCAGGACCGCTTCGCGCGCGTGGTCGCGGTCGAGGAGGTGAAGGAGAACGACTACAACCTGAACATCAGCCGCTACGTGGACACGCTCGAGCCCGAGGAGCCGCTGGATGTCGCCGCCGCCGTCGCGGCGCTCCGGCAGGCCGAGCGCGAGCGCGACTCCGCTGCAGCGAAGATGGACGAGATCCTGCGGGGGTTGGGGTATGGACCGTAGCGTCGCCAGCGACTGGAAGCTCGTCCGGCTCGACGACCTCCTGACCGAGAGCAGGATCCCCGGCTCGTCCGGGAGCGACGCGCGCCGGCTCTCCGTGAAGCTGTATGGAAAGGGGGTCGTGCCGAAGATCAACGACCGGCCCGGGAGCGCCGCCACCCGATACTACCGGCGTCGCTCGGGCCAGCTCGTGTTCAGCAAGCTCGACTTCCTGAACGGGGCCTTCGGCGTCATCCCGGACGTGCTGGACGGCTATGAGAGCACCCTCGATCTCCCGTGCTTCGACGTCGCCCCCGGGGTGGATCGCGACTGGCTGCTCGCCGTCGTCACGCGGCCGGCGTTCTACCGCCGATACCGGCACGTGGCGATCGGCTCGCGAAAGGCGCGACGCGTGCCGGTGAACGAGTTCCTCGGGTCCGCCCTGACCCTCCCGCGCCCCCAGGAACAGCGCGCGATCGCGGAGGGCCTCCGTTCGATGGAGGAGACCGTGCGGGGCGCCGAAGTGCTGGCGGAGCAGTTGTCCGGCGTGAAGCACGCGGTCATGCGGGAACTGCTCTCCAACGGTCTGCCGGAGGTCGGTCGGCAGTTCCGGCAAACCCGAATCGGCCGCATACCCGCCGGCTGGGAAGTACGGCAGATCGGGACGATGGGAACGTTCTCCGGCGGACACGGTTTCCGCCCCCCCGACTGGAGCGACGGTGGATTGCCCATTATTCGGATCCAGAACCTGAACGGATCCCGTAGGTTCAACTACTTCGCAGGAGAGCCGGATCCCCGATGGGTCGTGGAGCCCGGAACGCTCCTGAAGGCCCTGGTCGCATGTCCCCCCCTGGACGAACAACGCGCCATCGCGGACGTGGGCGAGGCGTTCGACGCGCGCATCCTCGTGGAGCGGCGGTACCTGGATCGGCTCCGGGCGGCGAAGGCCGCTCTCGCGCAGGCACTGCTGTCCGGGCGGGTCCGCGTCCCGAGCGGCGGTCGCGCGGGCGGGGGAGTGGCGTGAGATGGCCGGGGACCCGGACTTCCGGTGGGACGAGGTACACCTCTCGGAGGAACCGGCGGACGCGCTGCTCCGCGAACTCGGGTATGCCTGCGTTGCCCCCGGGGACGTCGAGGCGGAGCGAAGCGGATTCGCGGAACCGGTGCTGACGCGGCGGCTGGAAGCCGCGTTGCGCCGGCTGAACCCCTGGATCAGCGACGACAACGTCCGCCGGGCCGTGCGGTGCGTGACGCACCCTGCCGCGGCCGGGCTCGTGGAGGCGAACGAGCAGGTCCACACGGCGCTTGTGCACAACGTGTCGCTGGAGCAGGACCTCGGCAGCGGCCTGCGCGGCCAGACGGTCCGCTTCATCGACTTCGACGATCCGAGGAACGACGAGTTCGTCTTCACGCGGCAGTACCGGGTCGCGGGGGCGAGACAGGTGATCGTCCCCCCCCTCGTCGCCTTCGTGAACGGAATCCCGATCGCCGTCGTCGAGTGCAAGAGTCCCACGATCTCCGACCCGATCGGCAAGGCGATGGGGCAGTTGTTCCGGTACCAGGAGGACGGGGACCGGTTCCGCGGGCTCGGGGCGCCCCGCCTGTTCCACGCGGCGCAGATCCTGGTCGCGACCTGCGGCCAGGCCGCCAGGTACGGGACCGTCGGCTCGGCGCCGCGGAACTGGGCGGAGTGGAAGGTCCCGTACCCGTTGTCCCTCGACGAGCTGCGGGCGCGCCTCGGGAGGATCCCGACGCCCCAGGACGTGCTGCTGTGGGGCCTGCTCGAGCGGCGCACGCTGCTCGACCTCGTGCGGAGCTTCGTCGCCTTCGAGGCGGACAACGGCCGGATGTACAAGAAGCTCGCCCGCTACCCGCAGTACATCGCCGTGAACGCGGCGATCGAGCGCATCCGGAAGGCCAGGCGCCCGGACCTGCGCGGGGGGGTTGTGTGGCACACGCAAGGGTCGGGCAAGTCCCTCACCATGGTCTTTCTCGCGACGAAGCTCCGGAGGCTCGCCGAGGCCGCCAACCCCACGATCGTCGTGGTCACGGACCGCAAGGATCTGGACAACCAGATAGCCGGCACGTTCCAGCGGTGCGGGTTCCCGCACCCGGTACAGGCCGGGACGGTGCGCCAGCTCCGCGAGGTCCTGCGGCGGGGCGCCGGCCAGACCGTGATGACGACCGTCCAGAAGTTCCAGGAGGCCGCGACAGGCAGGCACCCCGTGCTGAACGCGGCCGGGAACGTGTTCGTCATGGTCGATGAGGCACACCGCACGCAGTACCGCAACCTGGCCGCGAACATGCGCCGCGCCCTGCCGAACGCGTGCTTCCTCGGGTTCACGGGGACGCCGATCGACAGGAAGGACCGGAGCACCCTGCGGGTCTTCGGCGACTACATCCACAAGTACACGATCGAGCAGGCGGTGCAGGACGGCGCAACGCGGCCGATCTTCTTCGAGATGCGCTCGCCAGCCGAGCACGTCGAAGGGGACTCGCTCGACGCGGTCTTCGAGCGCGTCTTCCGCGATCGTCCGCGGGAGGAGCGGGAAGCGGTGAAGTCGCGCTACGCGACAGAGGCCGCGATCGCCGGCGCGCCCCGCCGGGTCGAGGCGGTATGCCTCGACATGATCCGGCACTTCGAGACCCACATCCGGCCGAACGGGTTCAAGGCCCAGGTGGTCGCCTGCTCCCGGGACGTGGCCGTGACGCACAAGGAGACACTTGACCGCCTCGGCGCGCCCGAGTCCGCGCTGATCATGTCGTCCACGCACAACGACGTGGCGCGGCTCGCCCGGTGGCGGACCACGCGGGACGAGCAGCACCGGCTCATCCGGCGCTTCAAGGACCGGGGCGACCCGCTCGCGATCCTGATCGTCTGCGACATGCTCCTGACCGGGTTCGACGCGCCGGTCCTGCAGGTCCTCTACCTCGACGCGCCGCTCCGCGAACACACGCTCCTCCAGGCGATTGCCCGCGTGAACCGGACCGCGAACGGGAAGGATTTCGGGCTGGTCGTGGACTACTGGGGGGTCGGGACCGACCTGAAGCGCGCTCTCGCGATCTTCGCTCCGTCCGACGTACACGGGGCGCTGCGTCCGAAATCCGAACTCCTGCCCCGGCTCGAATCGGCCCACCGCACCGTGACGCGGTTTCTCGACGGGCTCACCCGGGACGACGTCGAGGGTTGCCTCCGCGTGCTGGAGCCGGAGGACACCCGCGCCGAGTTCGACGTCGCGTTCCACCGGTTCGCTGTCGCCATGGACATGCTCCTGCCGGACCCGGCCGCGCTGGCGTTCGCGGCCGACATGAAGTGGCTGGCAAAGATGCGGAACGCGGCCCGCGTCCGCTTCCGCGACCAGCGCATGGATCTGACAGGCTGCCGCGAGAAGGTGCGCGAGCTGATCGACGAACACGTCGGCGCGGGGGAGGTCGTCCGCGTCCTGGAGCCGGTGTCGGTCCTGGCCACGGAGTTCGAGGAGCGCCTGGGACTGCTCGGGTCGGACGAGGCTCGGGCGAGCGAGATGGCGCACGCGATCCGGCACGAGATCCACGTGCGGCTGGACGCGAACCCGGTGACGTACCAGAGCCTCCGCGATCGACTGGCCCGCATCATCGAGGACCGCAAGCAGGCAAGGATCGACGCGGCCGAGCAGCTTCGCCTTCTGGGCGACCTGGCCCGGGAAATGCGCACCGTCCGTTCGACCGCGGAGGCTATCGGACTCGACGAGTCCGGGTTCGCGGTCTTCGAGTTGCTGGTCGCCGCGGGCGGGTACAAGGCGAGCGCGGACGGGGGGCTCGGGCTGATCGCCGGGGACGCCGAAGCGGTGCGCCGCGACCTCGCGGCCCGCATCCTGGCGGACCTCCGGGAACTGGCCGTCGTGGACTGGGTCCACAAGGAGGATGTGCAGCGCCGGATGCGACGCGCGGTCAAGCGCGCGCTGCGCGGCTCGGGTCACGCGGCAGAGCAGGCGATTGCATCGAAGATCCTCGACCTCGCGAGGGCGAGGCTCGTCCGATGAAGTCGGAGCGCGGGCGCGGGAAGTACGGTCGCGCGGTCATCGAGTATCGCGTCGAGCGGACCGCCCGGAGGAGGACCGTGACCCTGGCGCTCGGGGCGGACGGGCTCGTGGTCAAGGTGCCGCTTGCAATGAACGCCGACGACGTCCGTTCCACGGTCCTGTCGCGAGGCCCGTGGATCCTGCGCCGCAAGGCCGAGTTCGAGGACCTCGCCCCGCTGCCCATGCCGTTCGAGTTCGCGACCGGGGAGTCCTTCGGCTACCTGGGTCGTCACTTCCGCCTGAACGTCGAGCGGGCGGACGGCGGGCCGGAACCCGCCGCGCGGCTCAACGGGGGCTTCCTGACGGTGCGCGTCGCGGCCGATCTGGATCGCGATGGGCGGCGCGCAGTAGTGCAGCGCGCCGTTGTCGCGTGGTACCGGCGGCAGGCTGCCCGCCGGCTCCCCGAGCGTGTCGCGCGCTACGCGGCCCGCGCGGGCCTCCCTGCGCCGAAGGTGCTGATCCGCGGTCAGGAGAAGCGATGGGGAAGCTGTAGCCGCAAGGGGGAGATCCGGCTCAACTGGCAGGTCGTCATGGCGCCGATGACGCTCGTGGACTACGTCGTTGCGCACGAGGTTTGCCATCTGCGCGTCCCGGACCACTCGGCCGCGTTCTGGCGACTGCTCGGGACGATCCCCCCGGATTGGGAGGAAAGGCGCGAGCGCCTCCGCACGGAGGGAGCGCGCCTGCGGCGGCGGTTGACCACGAAGTCCTCGTGAGGCACCATTCGGACAGGTCCGCGATCGCCGGGGGGGACAGGGGGATCGACGGGGAGATCGGGACGTAGTCACCGAATTCGAGGAGTCCTTCGAGTACGATATCGTCTGGGAGGCCTCCGCCTGCCGAGACCGTGATCGGTTGGCTGCCCGCCTCGGGCCCGACGCCCTGATCCACCTGGCCGACCGCATCACGAACCTGCGGCAATCGCACGTGGCCAATACGCAGGAGTTCAAGGACCGCAAGACCCGGACGCGCGGGTATCGCATCGTCCTGGGGCGCCACCTGGATCTGCGGTTGTACTACCGGATCGAGGGTCGTACGCTGGTCGTGATCCGGTTCGAGGCGAAGAAGGGCCAGAAGATCCGAAGGAGCTCAAGGAAGAGCCTGGGCAGGACTTGATTGACGCGCGGGCCTGAGGCAGCTATCATTTTTGGTACGTGGAGGAGGTCCCACCGATGACCCAGCGCCACGAGGACTGGCTTGACGAACTGCGCCGGAAGCACCCGGAGAAGGCGGCGGAGGTGTTCGCTCTCGGGGATCGGCGGCGGGCGCTCGGGGCTGCCCTCTGGACCGCGTTCAAACGATGGGGCGGCTCCAAGGCCGATCTTGCCCGACGCATGGGCACGAGCATCGCCGCCGT
>VGRB01000315.1 GCA_016875475.1 Deltaproteobacteria bacterium | reverse complement strand
GGGGAGGAGATGGGGTTCAACAACTTCAAGATCGTGGAGCGGAACACGCCCACGCCGGTCCTGCTCGCGCGCGTGAAGGCGTATGCGGAGCGCCGCTACGACGGCAACCTGCTGGACCTCGTCCAGAACTACTCGTACCCCGAGGAGGCGTTCGGCGGGAAGGCGCGCGACGCGTACTCGCTGCGCCGCCTCGTGAAGTACTTCGTGAAGCCGTCGCAGGTGAACGTGGTCAAGCTCGCGAAGGTGATCGAGTTCGGTCGCGTCGCGAGCGTGCTGTACCCGCGCCGCGGACCGAACCCCGTCATGGTCGACAACCGGGCGCTCGACGGGTTCATGGACCGCTTCCACGAGCGCGGATGCGCGGACCTCGACTGCGAGGAGTGCCGCTACTGCCACGGGTTCGCGGACAAGGCCGTCCGGATCGACCCGGAGTGGCGGGCGCGGATGGAGCCGATCTACGACGACCTGATCGCCGAGACCGACGGCGGCGGCTTCTGGGCCCCCTACTCGGCCACGGTCGCGGAGACCCCCGGGGCGATCGCGAAGATGATGTCGGAGCTCGCCGGATGACGCCCGCGGCATCCGCCCGGCCCGGACACGACGCGGACCTCGTCGTGGTGGGCGCCGGCCCAGCGGGAACTGTCGCGGCGCTGTCCGCGGCCAGGCTCGGCGCCGGCCGCGTCGTCCTGCTGGAGAAGGCGGAGCGCGGTCGCTGGAAGTGCTGCGCCGGCGGCCTCGGCCCGCGCGCGAAGACGATCCTCCGCGAGCTTGACCTCTACGACGCGGTCGCCCGCGAGGCGTACCCGATCCGCGGGCTCGTCCTGACCGGCCCCGGGGGCCGCACCGCCACGCTGGCCGGCGCACAGGCCGCACTCGTCCTCGCGCGGGACCGGCTCGACGACCTGCTCGCGGACGCCGCCGCCGCCGCCGGGGTCGAGGTGCGCCGCGGGACGCGGGTGGACGCGCTCGTCCGCGACGGCACGGGCCGCGTGACCGGCGTGCGAGCGGGCGACGAGGTGGTCGCGGCCCGTCACGTGGTCCTGGCCGCGGGATCGGGGGGGCACCGGCTCGACGGCCGGCCCGCCGAGGTCCTCCTCCACGGCATCGCCTGCCGCTTCCGGGGCGTCGAAGTCACGCCGGGCTGCGTCGAGATGGCGTTCGAACCCGACCTCCTCCCGCACTACGGCTGGCTGTTCCCCGAGCCCGGCGGCACGGTCAACGCCGGCCTCTGCATCCGCGCGGACCGGCTCCATGGCCGCTCCCTTCGGGCGGTGTTCCAGGCCTTCCTGGACCGCAGGCTCGGGGACCGCCTGGCGGGGGCGCAGGCGCTCGGGCCGTGGCGCGGGCACCCGATCGAGGCGTCGGTCCGCGTCTCGCACCGGGCGTCCCCTGGCGTGCTCCTCGCGGGCGAGGCCGCGGGACTCGTCGATCCGGCGACCGGGGAGGGGATCCCGCACGCGATGGCGAGCGGCCGGCTCGCCGCGCTCTGCATCCGGTGGAGCGACCTGCTCGGCTGGTCCCCCGCGACCACGTCCCGGACGTACGCCCGCATGTTGCGCGGCGCGTTCGAGCCCGGCTTCCGGGTCGCGGACCTGTTCGCGAGGCACGGCGTCCGCGGCCTCGACCTCGTGACGCGGCTCGCCGGGATCGCCCCCGTCCGCGCCGCCGCGGCCCGGGCGCTCGCCGGCGTGTGACGGCCGGGGCGGGCGCGTGACGCCGGGGGCGGACCCGCTCGCCGCGCCCGCCGGCCGTCCGGGGACGCCGGGTTTCGGCCCCGGATCAGAACACCACGGCGGGACCCACGCCCGGAAGGAAGGAGGGTGCGCTGCGCCCCAACCCACGATGGGTCCCCTCGATTCCGGCGGGGACCAACGGCCGGTTGCGACCTACCCCCCGCGGATCCGCGCCCGGCCGAGACCGCCCGCCGCGATCATCGCAGCGTGCAGGTCGGAGGCCGTGACCTCGAAGGCGTGGTTGTGCACGAACTGGCCGGGCCCGGTCAGGACCTCGGCGGCCTTGCGCAGCTCGGCGTCCTGGCAGTCGCCGAGCCCGATCCCGGCGAGCGTCACCGGCAGGCCCAGCTCCGCCATCAGGTCGACCACGGCTTCGCGCAGGCCCGGCGGCACCTCCGGGTCCAGGCACATCTGGGTGACGAGGCCGAACGCGACCTTCTCGCCGTGCGAGTACGGGTGCGTGCCCGGCAGGACGGTGATGCCGTTGCCGATGGTGTGGGCCGTGGCCAGCCCGCCGCTCTCCCAGCCGATCCCGGACAGGGGCACGCACGCCTCGACGACCCGCTCGACCGCCGGCGTCGCCACGCGCAGCCGCACGTCCGCGGCGGCGGCGAGCCCGTACTCGATCAGCGTCTCGTGGCACAGCCGCGCCGGCGCGAGCGCCGCCATCGTGGGGACGCCGCCGGAGAACGCGGCCCTTCCGGCCCGCGCGGCCGCCTCGGCCTCGAACCACGTGGCGAGCGCGTCGCCCACGCCGGACACGAGCCAGCGGACCGGCGCCTCCGCGATCACGCGCGTATCGACCAGCACGAGGTCCGGGTTTGCCGGCCAGACGTCCCACCCGTCGAGGACGCCGTCGTCGGCGTAGTAGACCGACACCGCGCTGGCCGGCGAGTCGTTGCTCGCGATCGTGGGGACCGCGGCGAACGGCAGTCCCGCCTTGGCCGCGACCGCGCGACCCGCGTCCATGGCCTTGCCGCCGCCGAGCGCCGCGACCGCGGCGGCGCCGGACTCCCGGGCGCGCTCCAGGCCCGCGGCGACCGCGGCCCGGGTACGCTCGGCGGGAAAGGCGAACGGGACGACCTCGACCCCGGCCTTGCCTGGGCCCGCCTCCAGGTCCGCGCCGGCGGCGGCGCGCGCATTGGGTCCCGCGAGCACGAGCACGCGCCGGCCGAGCCGGCCGATCAGTTCCCGGCCTGCGACAGGACGCCGGCGCCCTGCACGTAGCGGCGCGGCGCGACCAGTGCGCGAATCATCGATTCCTCCGTGCCGACCCTGTCGAACGGATTGTCCTTCTCCCCCCGGAGCGCGTCAACCCGCAGCAATCCCGGAAGCGGCGCGGACCTTCACCCGTCCCCGTACACGAGCCCCAGCCCGTACCCGTCCTTGCATCCACCTGGGAGGGTTGCCCCTCTCGAATTAGGATATAATCTGTCCGATTACCTGACGCGTCCCGGCGGCCGGTCGCCGGGGCGCCTCGCGCGCGGGTGCCGGCGCCGGTGACGGTGGAGGAAGGCATGATCGAGCCGACGAGGACCAGCGGACCGGACCTCTCCGGGGCGCCGGACTGGGTGTCGCACCGCGGCCTGCGGGGATGGGTGACCGACGTCGCCCGGCGAGTCCGTCCGGACCGGATCGCGTGGCTGGACGGATCGCGCGCGGAGTTCGACCGCCTGTGCGACGGGATGGTCGCCCGGGGCACGCTCCTGCGGCTTTCCCCCCGGCTGCGGCCGCGGTCATTCCTGGCGCGCTCCGACCCGACCGACGTCGCCCGCATGGAGGACCGTACGTTCGTCTGCCCCGAGCGGCGCGAGGACGCGGGCCCGACGAACAACTGGATCGCCCCGGACGAGATGCGCGCGACGCTCCGCCGCCTGTTCGACGGCGCGATGCGGGGCCGCACCATGTACGTGGTCCCGTTCTCGATGGGGCCGGTCGGGTCGCCGGCCGCGCAGGTGGGCGTCGAACTGACGGACTCGCCGTACGTCGCTGCGAGCATGACGGTGATGACGCGGGTCGGCCGCGCGGTCGGCGAGGGTCTCGGCGCGGACGGGCCGTTCGTTCCGTGCGTCCACTCGGTCGGGATGCCGCTTGACGCGGGCGTCGAGGACGTGCCGTGGCCCTGCAACCCCGTGGAGAAGTGGATCGTGCACTTCCCCGAGACGCGCGAGATCTGGTCCTTCGGGTCCGGCTACGGGGGCAACGCGCTGCTCGGGAAGAAGTGCCTGGCGCTCCGGATCGCCTCGGTGATGGGGCGCGACGCGGGCTGGCTCGCCGAGCACATGCTGATCGTGGGCGTGGAGTCGCCGGCCGGCGAGAAGCGCTTCGTCTGCGCGGCCTTCCCGAGCGCCTGCGGCAAGACCAACCTGGCGATGCTCGTTCCCCCCGCCTCCATGCCCGGCTGGAAGGTGACGACCGTGGGCGAGGACATCGCCTGGCTCCGGCCGGGCGCGGATGGGCGTCTGCGCGCGATGAACCCGGAGACGGGCGTGTTCGGGGTCGCGCCCGGCACCTCCCGGCACACGAACCCGAACGCGATGGAGATGCTCCGCGAGGGCGCTATCTTCACGAACGTCGCGCTGACGCCGGACGGGGACGTCTGGTGGGAGGGGATGACCGAGACGCCCCCCGACCGGCTGATCGACTGGCGCGGAGCCGCGTGGACCCCGGGCTGCGGGCGACCCGCGGCTCACCCGAACGCGCGCTTCACCGCGCCGCTGTCGCAGTGCCCCTCCATGGACGCCGCCTGGGAGGACCCGGACGGCGTGCCCGTCAGCGCGTTCCTGTTCGGCGGGCGGCGCGCGACCACGGTCCCGCTCGTCGCGCAGGCGCGCGACTGGGCCGAGGGCGTCCATTTCGGGGCGACCCTTGCCTCCGAGACCACCGCCGCGACCACCGGCCAGGCGGGCGTGGTGCGGCGCGACCCGATGGCCATGCTGGCGTTCTGCGGCTACGACGTCGGCGACTACCTCGCGCACTGGCTGCGGATCGGCGAGCGCCTGGCCGCCCCCCCCGAGGTCTTCCGCGTCAACTGGTTCCGGCGCGGCGCCGACGGCGCGTTCCTGTGGCCCGGGTACGCCGAGAACCTGCGCGTCGTCGCGTGGGTCCTCGACCGGTGCGCGGGCCGCGCGGGCGCGATCGACACGGCCGCGGGCCGCGTGCCGCGACACGAGGACCTCGACTGGACCGGGCTCCCGCTCCCGCGCGAGCGCTTCGACGAACTGACGCGCGTGGACCCGGCCGCATGGCGGGAGGAGGTCTCGTCGCACTCGGACCTGTTCGGGCGGATCGGGGACCGCCTCCCGGCGGCGCTTCGCGAGGCCGAGGAGCACGTGCTCTCGCGCCTGTGATCAGCCGCCCGCGGGGCGCGCGGAGAGCGCCTTGAAGGACAGCCAGCGAACGAAGCGCTCGTAGATGCCCTTGTTGCGGCCCTCGTCCAGCTTCCTGATCAGCAGCCGGTGCCCGGGGGACTCGACGGCAGGTGCGTTCGGAGCGCCCATCGGCAGGTCGTCGGCGCGCGCCAGCACGCACTGCGCAGTGACCTCGGCGGTTCCCGACGGCGTGCGGATCGCGAAGGACACCGTCGCCGGGCCGCCGGTCCGAACGCGCAGCGCCGAGACCGTCCTCACGTAGAAGCCGATCGCGTCGATCCGCGTGATCACCGCGTCCCTGTGCGTCTCGCCCCCGGCCGTCACGACCGCCCGGAGGGACGCCATCGGCGTGATCTCGGACCGGCGGACCATCTGCGAGATCGCCCCTCGGCTGTCCGGCGGGAGCGGGGCAGAACCCGGGCGCGCCGCCCATCCGCTGCGCCCGTCCTCCGGCGCCCGCCTGGGCGGCAGCGGGTCCGCGTCGGTCGCGTCCTCCGGGATCCGCGGCGCGTCCCTGGGCGCGCCCGGGAAGACGTAGACGCTGCGGAAGCGGCCGCCGCTCATCGGATCCAGCCGCACGTCCACGATCGGCATCTTGAAGAGGTTGCCGAGGAAGCCCGCGAGCTTGCCCGGGGTCGCCAGCGTGACCGCGTGCTCCCACTGGAGACCGAGGCCCGGGTTCGGCTGGTCCTGCTTGCGGACCACGCGGCCGAACAGGTAGACCGGCCGCTCCTGGCCGCGGTACGACTGAAGCACCAGCCCGACGATGCTGCCCATCTCGACTGCGTGGGCGTGACGCGTCTCCAGGAACATGCCGCCCGCGCTGATGTCGCGGCTGCACGCGTCGATGCGCTCGCCGGCGACGTAGCAGAAGACCTCCTCGTCGAGCGAGAACCGTTCGAATCGCCTGCGTTCTCTTCCGACCGCCATCCCGTCCACCCGACGCGATCCCCGGACCCATATCGGCATTGTAGAGCACGATCTTCAGGCCGCCCAGCCGGCGACCAGCCGGGCCTCCCCGTCGCCCTCGCACCCCTCCTCCGCCCCGGACGGGAGCAAGGCTCAACTGGTTGGGCGGCCTTCATGCGTGGTTACGGGTAGTTGCGAGCAGCACTGCGGTGTCTGCGTAACAGAACGCGGCTTGGTCCGATATGAGAGACGGGGTGGTCCGGGATGGCCCACCCGAAACGCGGCCCTTCCTCGTGTCGCAGGCAGGTGGTAGGATGCGCCCGATGGAAGCCTTGACCCGCAGGCTAGGTGCTCGCTTCGAACTCCCGGCGCCGTACTTCTCCACCCCGCTCGGGTGCGCGTACCTTGGGGACGCGCTCGACTTGGTGGCATGCTTGCCGGACGAGAGCGTCTCCCTGATCCTCACGTCGCCGCCGTTCGCGCTGACGCGGAAGAAGGAGTACGGCAACGAGAGCGCGGACGAGTACGTCAACTGGTTCATGCGGTTCGCGCCCGAGTTCAAGCGCGTGCTGAGGCGTGACGGCTCGTTCGTCGTTGATCTTGGAGGGGCGTACCTTCCGGGATCCCCGACCCGAAGCATCTACCAGTTCGAGCTGCTGGTCCCC
>VGRB01000314.1 GCA_016875475.1 Deltaproteobacteria bacterium | reverse complement strand
CGCCGTACGTGGCGGACCTCGCGTCGGTCGTGGACATGGACGCGATCGCCGCGGCCGGGCTCGCGATCGGCGCGGACCCGCTCGGCGGCGCGTCGGTCGCGTACTGGGATCCGATCGCGGACCGCTACGGCGTGCGGATCGAGGTCGTGAACCGCGCCGTGGACCCCGCGTTCGGCTTCATGACGCTCGACCACGACGGCCGCATCCGCATGGACTGCTCGTCGCAGTACGCCATGGCGGGCCTGATCGGGCTCTCCGACCGCTTCGACGTCGCGTTCGGCAACGACGCGGACGCCGACCGCCACGGCATCGTCACGCGCACGGGCGGGCTCATGAACCCGAACCACTACCTCGCCGCCGCGATCTCGTACCTGTTCCCGAGCCGGCCGGGCTGGCGCGCCGACGCCGCGGTGGGCAAGACCCTGGTCTCGTCCTCGATGATCGACCGCGTGGCCGCGTCGATCGGCCGCCGCGTCGAGGAGGTCCCGGTCGGGTTCAAGTGGTTCGTCCGCGGCCTGCTCGACGGGTCGTGCGCCTTCGGCGGCGAGGAGAGCGCCGGCGCGTCCTTCCTGCGGATGGACGGGACGGTCTGGACCACGGACAAGGACGGCATCCTGGGGGACCTGCTCGCGGCCGAGATGACCGCCCGGACCGGCAGGGACCCCGCGGTCCTCTACCGCGAGCTGACCGGGCGCTTCGGCGACCCGGTCTACGAGCGCACCGACGCACCCGCGACGGCCGGGGAGCGCGCCGTCCTGAAGCGCCTGTCCCCGGACCAGGTCCGGGCCGACACGCTCGCGGGCGACCCCATCCGGGCCCGGCTCACCCGAGCGCCGGGCAACGGCGCCCCGATCGGCGGGCTCAAGGTCGTGACCGACAACGGCTGGTTCGCCGCCCGGCCGTCCGGGACGGAAGACGTCTACAAGGTATACGCGGAGAGCTTCCTCGGCCCCGGCCACCTCCGCCTCCTCCAGTCCGAGGCGAGGGAGATCGTCTCTTCCGCCCTCCGAGCCTGAGCCGTCTCCCCGTACCCGCGCCCGTGCCCGAACCCGCCTCCTTCCCCGCCCCGATCCCGCACCCCGGATTTCCGTCTCACATTACGACACCGTCCCATCCAGGAACACCACCGCGCCCTTCGGGGGCTCCCCGACCCGGATCCCCAGGCGAATCCCGGCGATCATGCCCGGACAGGGTCCCGATTCCATCCTCCTGCGCCCGACAGATGTTTCATCACGATACACATCCGAACCCCGACTCACACCATCCTTTCATGTACTTTCAATAGGTTCCGCACTTGGCACGCCCCCTGCATAAGGACCCGGTCAGGTCCAGTTCTCCTCGAGTCCTCTTTCCAAGACGTCAACCCTCTTCCAGTCTCTGGCCGGCCCAAGCCGGCCAGGGACGCACTCGTCTACCTTTCCGGGTGTCTTGATTCGAGTCGATTCCGGGGCCTCGCGTGCGCGTCCGGCCCCGCTTCCGTACGGGCCGCGGCCGGCGGCGCAGTGTCCGAAGCGCAGTTGCAGCCCCCTCCGCCACGAACTACGATCCACCGCCCTCACGGGAGGCCCGCCCGATGCCCGGCAACCCGACCCGCATGCTCGCCCTGTACGGCAAGGGCGGCATCGGCAAGTCCACGGTCGCCTCGAACCTGTCCGCGGTCTTCGCGCGCAAGGGGCTGAAGGTCCTGCACGTCGGGTGCGACCCGAAGCACGACTCGACCCTGTCGCTGCTCGAGGGCGGCCCGGTCCGGACCGTCATCCGCCAGCTCTCGTCCGAGATCCGCTCCCCGGCCGACATCGTGATGCAGGGCCGGTTCGGCCTGCACTGCATCGAGTGCGGCGGGCCTGAGCCCGGCGTGGGCTGCGGCGGCCGCGGCGTCTCGAAGATGTTCGAGGTACTCGACGACCTCGACCTGGTCGCGTCCGGAGGCTACGACGTGGCCGTGTTCGACGTGCTCGGCGACGTGGTCTGCGGCGGGTTCGCGGCACCGCTCAAGCAGGGCCGGGCCGAGCTGGTCTACATCGTGGTCAGCGAGGGCGTGATGGCCCTGTTCGCCGCGAACAACATCGCGCGCGCGATGAAGCGGTTCGCGTCCAACGGGATCGCGCTCGGCGGGCTCATCGTGAACCAGCGCGACGAGACCACGAACGTCGCCGGCATGGAGCGGTTCGCGGCCGAGCTGTCCACGCGCGTCGTGGCTCTCGTGCCCCGGGCGCCGGAGGTGCGCCGCGCCGAGGTCATGAAGCGCCCGGTCGTGGACCTCGCGCCGGACGCACCGGTGTCGCGCGTGTTCGAGGAGCTGGCCGCGGCCGTGCTCGCGGACGGCGCGGCCGGCCACCCGATCCCCGCCCCGATCGACGAGGCGCGGTTCGATGACTTCATCCGGGACACGTTCGGCACGCCGTAGGGCGAAGGTGCCGCAGGCAACGGTCGAGCCCCCTCGCCCGCGCGAGGATCCCGGCCGGACCGCGGGCGCCCTGCTCGTCGCGAACGCGGTGCCGGACCTTGCCCTTCACCTTGAAGGCACCCCGGACGAGGCGATCGCGACCGCGGTCGCGTCCATCCGCGAGCACGACTGGCGCTCCTCGCTCCCGGCCGACCCCGCCGCGATACGCGGTCGCGCGCTCCCCCTCGCGCTCCCCGCGGGCGCCGGTGCCTGGGAGGACGGCTTCGCGGACGCGCTTCTGGCGCTCGCCCGCGCCATCCCGCTGGGGGAAGCCCGGCCGGACCCCGGCGCCGTCGCCGTGGTCGGGCTCCCCGTGGACCGGCTGGAGGCAGACCGGCTCGCCGACGTGGCCGAGGTCGCGCGGCTGCTCGGCGCGATCGGCCTGCGGGTGGTCGCGTCCTGGCCGTCCGGCGCCGCCTCCGGCGCGCTCGCGGAGGCCGCCTCGGCACGCTTCGTGGTCTCGCTCCCGTACGGCCGCGCCGCGGCTGCCGCTCTCGCGGCCCGCACCGGCGCCGCGGTCGTGGACGCGGGGCTCCCCTTCGGGCTCGGCGGGACCGCGGCGTGGCTGCGCGCGGTCGGCGCCGCGACCGGCCGCGAGGCGCTCGCGGAGCAGGCGGCGAAGCGGGACCTCGACCGGATCGTGCCGAGGCTCGAGTGGGTCGTGCCTCTCTGGACGCTGCACCGGCGCGTCGCGTTCGCGGGCGACCGGCTGCTGGCCGGGCCGTTCGCCGCGGCGCTGCGCGAGCTGGGCGCCGAGGCGGTCGAGTGGCCGTGCCCGGGCGCGGCCCCGGACCTGGTCGTCGGCCCGCGGCCCGTGGTCGAGGCGGCGATCGCGTCGGGGCGCCCGCACCTCGAATGGGGCTTCCCGAGCCCGGCCGCCCACGCGCTCAACCCCGCGCCGAGGCTCGGGTTCGACGGCGTGCCTCACGTGATCGAGGCGATGATCAACCGCCTCTCCCTCTGCGAGGTCCTGGCCGGGATCGACCTGCAACGGGGGCGATGAGGAGGCTCAAGCCTGCCCCCTCAACAGCTCCGTCACCGTCCACCACCCCGCCGGACGGGCCGCCAGCCGCTCGGCGAGCGCGACCGCGCCCTCGGCGAACAGCATCCTCGACGACGCCCTGTGCGTGATCTCGATCCGCTCGTGATCCCCCAGGAACATCACGGTGTGGTCGCCAGCGACCTCGCCGCCGCGCACGGCGTGCACGCCGACCTCGCCCGCCGGCCGGGGACCGACCTCGCCCTGCCGGCCCGACACGATCGCGCTCTCGTCCGCGATCCGGCGGGCGAGCGACAGCGCGGTCCCGGACGGCGCGTCGCGCTTGTGGCGGTGATGCGCTTCCACGATCTCGACGTCGTAGCCGGGGCCGAGCGTGTTGAGCGCGACCGCGGCCAGCTCGTGCAGGCACCAGACGCCCAGGCTCGTGTTCGGCGACCAGACGACCGGCACGCGCGCCGCGGACTCGCGGAGCGCGTCGAGGTGCGGCCCGGTCATCCCGGTCGTCCCGCAGACCACGCCCACGCCCCGCGCGGCCAGCGCCCGCGCGAAGGCGACCGACGCCTCGGGCGCGGAGAAGTCGATGCCGACGTCCGCGCCGCTCGCCGCGGCGGTCGCCGGGTCGGCGAGCAGCGGCAGGTCGCCCCAGGGCGTCGGGACCGGCCTCCCGGCGTGCGGGTGGCCCGGACGCTCCAGCAGTGCGACCACCGTCGCGCCGGGGCGGGCCGCCGCCGCCTCGACCACCATCCGCCCCATGCGCCCGAGTGCGCCGTTCACGACCAGCTTCATGTGCGCCTCCGGTTCCTCCGGGTCGCCGCGAGCGGACCGCTGCTACTTCGGGCACTTGCCGGTGATGGCGTCCTTGAGTACGCACGCGCCGGCCTTGCAGCACGGCGCCAGGCCCGAGCAGGCTGGCTTGGTCCCGCACCGGCACTCGACGCTCGTCTTGCTCGTGGCGTGGCAGGTGTCCGCGGCCAGGCTGTTGCACGTGGTGCACCCGCCCAGCAGGCTGCAGCACCGGCAGCCGGTGCCGGTGCACGTCGGGTTCGGGGAGGTGCACGTGCTCGTGCCGGGATTGCAGACCCACTCGCCTGCGTTCGACCCGCACGTGTCGTTGGCCGTGCACGCGCGCCCGTCCTCGCACGCACCCTCGACCGGCTTGGCCCAGCACCCGGTCCCAGGGTCGCAGCCGCCGTCGTGGCACGTGGGGACGACGCACAGGACCGGCGTCCCCTTGCACGTCCCGCCCTGGCAGTTGTCCCCCGCGGTGCACGCGCTCCCGTCGTCGCACGGGGTGCCGTCGGAGACGTCGAACCACATGCAGTACCCGTTGTAGCAGAACTCGCTGGTGCACTCGTTGCCGTCGTCGCAGTTCTTCGGCGTGCCCTTGCAGGTGCCGGCCGAGCACCTGTCGTCCAGCGTGCACTTGTTGCCGTCGTCGCAGAGGGAGGTGTTCGCGACGTACCTGCACGCGCCCGTGGCGGGGTCGCAGGAGTCGTCCGTGCAGACGTTCGCATCGTTGCAGACGACCGGCGTCCCGCCGCACG
Organism: Deltaproteobacteria bacterium; assembly: GCA_016875475.1. Lineage (GTDB taxonomy): Bacteria > Myxococcota_A > UBA9042 > DTJE01 > DTJE01 > VGRB01. Next base: position 1,708 of record VGRB01000314.1, on the reverse strand, counting down.
AGCCGCCCGAGCACACGTCCCCGGTGGTGCAGGGCTTGCCGTCGTCGCAGGTGGCGGTGTTGTTCACGGTGTAGCAGCCGGTGACCGGGTCGCACTTGTCGTTGGTGCAGGGGTTGCCGTCGTTGCAGATCCGGCCGATGCCGCCGACGCAGGTCGTGCCGAGGCAGGTGTCCCCGATCGTGCAGGCGTTCCCGTCCGAGCAGGCCGCGCCGTCGTTCGCCTCGTGCTTGCAGGTCCCGGTGGATGGGTCGCACCAGTCGCGCGTGCACTTGTTGCCGTCCTCGCAGTCGACCGCGTTCCCCTTGCAGGTCCCTGCCTGGCACGTGTCGCCGGTCGTGCACTTGTCGTGGTCCTCGCACGTGCCCGTCCTCGGCGTGTGGGCGCACGTCTGCGGCGGGCCGGGGTTGCACGTGTCGTCCGTGCACGGGTTCCCGTCGCCGCAGTTGAGCCCCGTGCCGCCGCACACGCCGGCGGTGCACTTGTCCGCGGTGGTGCAGGCGTTCTTGTCGTCGCAGGCCGTACCGTCGGCGAGCCTGGCGTTGACGCACCCCGCGGACGGGGAGCAGGAGTCCGTCGTGCACGGGTTCCCGTCGTTGCAGGTCTTCGTCGCGCCCGCCATGCAGGTCCCCCCGCTGCACGTGTCGCCGTCCGTGCAGAGGCTCCCGTCGTCGCAGGCGCGCGTGTTGTTCGAGTAGACGCACCCGATCGCCGGGTCGCACGAGTCGTCCGTGCACGCGTTCTTGTCGTCGCACGCGATCGCCAGGCCCGCGCAGATGCCGTCCCCGCACAGGTCGCCGCCCGTGCACTTGTTCCCGTCGTCGCACGCCGCATCGCTGTCCGCGTGCCGGCAGCCGGTCGCGGGGTCGCAGGAGTCGATGGTGCAGACCTTCCCGTCGTCGCAGTTCGCGTCGACGCCGGAAGCGCAGGCGCCCTCCTTGCACTTGTCCGCGACAGTGCACGGGTTCCCGTCGTCGCACGCCGCGGAGTTGCCGGCGTGCCTGCAGCCGACCGCCGGGTCGCACGAGTCGTCCGTGCAGACCTTGGCGTCGTCGCACGACACGGCCTCGGTGCCCGCGCACCGGCCGTCCGTGCACCTGTCCCCCTTGGTGCACGCGTCGCCGTCGTCGCACGCCGCCTGGTTCGGCACGTGGGAGCAGCCGCCCGCGGGGTCGCACGAGTCGTCCGTGCACGGGTTGCCGTCGTTGCACGGGATCGACGGCTGGGCCGGGCACGCGCCCGCCGCGCAGGTCGCGGGCGGCGTCCAGATCAGCGACTCGCACCTGCCCGCAGCGCAGGGAGCCGCGTTGTTCACGCGCCTGCAACCCTCGACCGGGTCGCAGGAATCGTCGGTGCAGGCGTTCCCGTCGTTGCAGTCCTGCAGCGCCCCGGCCATGCAGAGGCCTTCCGCGCACCGGTCGCCGGCCGTGCACTTGTCCCCGTCGTTGCAGGGCAGCGCGTTGTTCGCGTGGGCGCATCCGGTCGCGGGGTCGCAGGTGTCGGTGGTGCAGCCGTCCGTGTCGTCGCAGGACACCGGCTGCCCGCCCTCGCACCTGCCCTGGACGCACTTCGTCCCGGTCAGGCAGGCGCTCCCCGCGTCGCACGCCACCCCGTCCAGCGGCTCGAACGCGCACGCCCCGCCCTTGCACCGCTCGGTCGTGCACGGGTTCCTGTCGTCGCAGTCCGCGTCCGCCTTGCAGTCCGTGCAACC
>VGRB01000313.1 GCA_016875475.1 Deltaproteobacteria bacterium | reverse complement strand
GGCGGGCCGGGCGACAGCGCGGAGAGCGCGCCGCGCTGAGGCGCGGCGCGCTCGGCGGCCGCAAGGCGGCCGCGCAAGGGGGGTGGCCCGCGCCCCGCAACGCGGGGCGGCGGGCAGGGGGGCGAGCCGCGCCCCCCGTCGTCCGTTTGTCCCCATGCCCTCCCGGGGGCTACAATCCACTCCGCGTTCGCGAGGCTGAGGCGATGGCGGAGGCGGCGGAGCGGCTGGTGGTCGGGCGGGACGAGAGGCGCGTCGTCTTCCTCGTGGACGACGAGGAGCGCAACCTCGTGCTGTTCGAGCGGGCCCTGGCGGCCCAGAGCCTCGAGCTGCACAGGTTCGCGGACGGCCAGGAGGTCATCGACGCGGTCCGCGGCGGGCTCGTTCCGGACGTGGTCGTCACCGACGTCATGATGCCGCGCCTCGACGGGTTCTCGCTCTGCGCAATGCTGAAGGCGGACCCGGTCACGCGCATGGCCCCGGTCATCCTGGTCACCGGCCTCGAGGACGTCCGCGACAAGGTGCGCGGCCTCGAGGCGGGGGCGGACGACTTCCTGACCAAGCCGTTCCACCCGACCGAGCTGCGGGCGCGCGTCCGTTCGCTCGTCCGGATCAAGTCGCTCCACGACGAGCTGGAGCGCAAGAACGCCCTGCTCCAGGACGAGAAGGGGATCCTGGAGGAGCTGGTCCGCGAGCGCACCGATGAGATGGAGCTGCTGACGATCGGCATCGTCGCGGCGCTCGAGAAGGCGAACGCGCTGAAGGACAGCGACACCGGCCTGCACATCCTCCGCGTCTGCTCCTACTCGCAGGTGCTCGCGATCGGGCTCGGGCTCGCGCCGGAGCACACCGCGAAGGTCCGCCGCTACGCGTCGCTGCACGACGTCGGCAAGGTCGGCATCCCGGACGCGATCCTGAAGAAGCAGGGGAAGCTGACGCCCGAGGAATACGACCAGATGAAGCTCCACACGGTCTACGGCTTCGAGCTGCTGGGGCTCGCGCGCGCCGACGACATCGCGCGCAGCATCGCGCTGTCCCACCACGAGAAGTACGACGGGACCGGGTACCCCCACGGGCTCGCTCGCGCCGCGATCCCGATCGAGGCGCGCATCGTGGCGCTCGCGGACGTCTACGACGCCCTGACCACGCGGCGCTGCTACAAGGAGGCGTTCTCGACCGACACGGCCGACCGCATCATCCGCGAGGAGTCCGGCCGGCACTTCGACCCGGCCGTGGTCGACGCGATGCTCGCGAGCATGGACTCGTTCCACCGCGTGCGCAACCGGTACGCGGAAGCGGGAGAGCCCCCCGTGGCCGCGCCGGCCGCTCCGACTTGATCCCGGACTCGATCGGGCTTACAAGCACCCCCGTGAAGGCGAAGCAGACAGCGAACCCGATCCGCCCGCCGCGCCTGACGTTCCTGATGGGCAAGGGGGGTGTCGGCAGGTCCACGGTGGCGGCCGCGATGGGGCTGGCGCTGTCGCGTCGCGGGCTTCGCACCCTGGTCGTCGAGACCTCGGCCCGCCAGGCGGTCCCGGCCATGTTCGAGCGGCGCGCCGCGGGGTACGACCCGGTCGAGTGCGCGCCCGGGCTCCACTGCCTGCGCGTGACCTGGGAGGACGCGCTCCGCGAGTACGGCGTGATGAAGCTGCGCTTCCGCGCGCTGTACCGGCTCGTGTTCGAGAACCCGTTCGTCCGCCGCCTGCTGCCCGCGGTCCCCGGGGTCCCGGAGATCCTGGTCATCGGCAAGATCGCCTACTGCGCGACCGACGGCGTGCCGGGCATCGGGACGCCCGACGCGGTCGTGGTCGACGCGCCCGCGACCGGCCACGGGCTGTCGCTCGTCACCGCGCCCGCCGTGGTCGCCGACACCGTCCCCGCGGGGCCGCTCGCCGAGGACGCGCGCCGCCTCCGCGCCGTGCTCCTTGACAGCGCCTTCACGCGGTTTCACATTGTCACCACCCCCGAGGAGATGCCCGTCTCCGAGGGGATCGACCTGCACGGCGAGCTTTCGTTGCGCCATGGACTGCCGTTCGGCCCGGTGATCGTGAACGCCTTCCAGGATCTGGCCCTCCCCGGCCAGGAGCGCGAGATGGCCCGCCTGGCCGCCGCGTCGTCCTCGGCCCCGCGGGGGGTCCTCGCCGCCGTCCAGGCCGCCCTGTTCATGGACGCCCGCCACCGGGCGCAGACCGCGCACCTGGACCGGCTGAAGACGGTCGTGCCACTGCCGGTCGTCCGCCTCCCGGAGGTCCCGGGCGCCGCGGGCGGACGGGTCAAGGGCCTCGCCGACCACATCGACGCCGTCCTGTGGAGGGAGGCGAGATGAGGGCGCTGCCCGCCAGCAGATGGAGGTCCGTCGTGATCCTCTCGATGCTCACCGCCGCATCCGCGGCCGACGCAAGGGACTTCGCGGCCGTCGCCGAGGAGGTGGGCAGGGCCGTGCCAGCCGCCGCGCCGGTGAAGCTCGTGGACTCGATCCGGTACGGCCGCGACAAGGACGTCGCGAAGTTCCGGCTCGCCAACGGGCTCACCGTCATCGTGCTCGAGGACCACGCGGCCCCGGTGGTGTCGTACCAGACGTGGTTCGCGGTCGGGTCGCGCTTCGAGATGAAGGGCCTGACCGGGATCGCCCACCTGTTCGAGCACCTGATGTTCAAGGGGACCGAGAAGTACCCGCACGAGGTGTTCGACCGGCTGCTCGAGGAGGCGGGCGCGCAGGTGAACGCCGCCACGTGGCTCGACTGGACGTTCTACTACGAGAACCTGCCCGCCGGGCAGCTCGACCTGGCGGCGCGGCTCGAGTCCGACCGCATGGTGCACCTCGTGCTGACCAGGGAGCAGCTCGACTCCGAGCGCGAGGTGGTCAGGAACGAGCGACGGTTCCGCGTCGAGAACGACCCGGACGGCGCGATGGACGAGGCGCTGTTCGAGTCGCTGTTCCCGACCCACCCCTATGGCATGCCCACCATCGGCTACATGGCCGACCTCGACAACCTGACGCTCGACCGGTGCCTCGCGTTCTACCGGACGTACTACTCGGTCGGGAACGCGACCATCGTCATCGTCGGCGACGTGACGCCGCGCGCCGCGCTCGAGACCGTGGCGCGCCACTACGCGGCCCTCCCGCAGGTCGAGGTCCCGCGGCCGGTACCCGAGCCCGAGGCCGAGCAGAAGGGGATCCGCACGCGCGACCTGAAGCTGCCGGTGGCGACCGAGAAGGCGAAGATGGCGTGGCGCACCGTGCCGGCCGGTCACGCGGACGTGTACTCGCTGGAGGTCGTGAACGAGGTGATGTTCGCGACCGAGTCGAGCCGCGTCCACCGCATCCTGATCGAGGACGAGCAGGTCGCGTCCGAGGTCGACGGCGCCGCGGAGCCGCTCGCTCAGGACGGCATCTTCCTGGTGGACGTGGTGATGAACGAGGGCAAGCCCGCGGCCGGGGCCGTGGACGTCGCGATCGAGCAGCTCGCGCGGCTCGCGGCCGACGGGCCGTCCGCGGACGAGCTGAACCGCGCGAAGAACCACGCGGAGGCGGCGTTCCTGCGCTCCCTCGCCACGGTCGGGTCGCGCGCGACGCAGCTCGGCAGCTACGAGCTGACCGCGGGCGACTTCAAGCGGATGTTCAGGTACGTGGACGGCGTGCGGGCCGTCACGGCCGAGGACGTCCGCCGCGTGGCCGGGAAGTACCTGACGAAGGCGCGCGCGAACGTGGTCTTCGGGAGGCCCAACCAGTGACGGCTCGCGCGACGACGTCCGCGATGGTGCCCGCCTTCTGCCTGATGGTGGCAATCGTGTATTCGACTCCGGGTGCCGTGATGGCCAAGGATGCTCCCTCGCCCAAGCTGCCCGAGATCGACGGTGTCCGCCTGATCCACGTGGAGGACCCCGACCTCGGGGTCGTCGCGGTCGAGGTCGTGGTGGAGGCGGGCTCGCTGCACGACCCGCCGCGCAAGGAGGGGCTCGCGGACCTCGCGGCCCACATGCTGCTGCGGGGCACCAGGACGCGCACCTACCAGCAGATCATGGACCAGGTGAACGACCTCGGCGCGACGCTCGACGCGGCGGCGCAGAAGGAGTTCTTCCTCCTGTCCGGCGACTTCATGCCGCGCTACCAGGACCGCTTCGCGGCGATCCTGGCCGATGTGCTCGCGAACCCGACCTTCCCCGCGGATGAATTCGAGCAGGAGCGGTCGCTCGCGATCGAGGACATCCGGAACGTCCGGAACGACGACGCCGAGCTGGCGCGCCACTTCTTCGCGCGCTACCTGTACCGGGGCCACCCGCTCGGCCGACCGACGCGCGGCTACCTGTCCGCCCTCGCCGGGATGAAGGCGTCGGACTGCGCCGACTTCTGGCGCGCCCACGTGCGCCGCGGCAACCTCGTCGTGGTGCTCGCCGGCGCGATCGACCGCGCCGCCGCCGAGCGGTTCGTCCGCGCCATCACGGCCGGGGTCCCGGCGGGCGCGCGCGAGCGGCAGGATCAGCCCCCCCCACCGAAGCCGAAGGGGCTCCGCATCCTCGTGGTGGACAAGCCCGAGCGCACCCAGACGCAGGTCGTGATCGGGCGGCCGTCGCTCCACTGGCGCAGCCCCGACCTGTTCGGCCTGCTGGTCGGCAACACCGCGTTCGGCGGCACGTTCACCGCGCGCCTGATGCGCGAGATCCGCGAGAAGCGCGGCTGGAGCTACGGCGCGTCGTCATCCATCACGGCAGGCCGCCAGTTCGGCACCCAGGCCATCCGCTTCTTCCCGGCGAACAAGGACACCGTGCCCGCGATCGAGGTGACGCTGGGACTGCTGCGCGACGTGATGGACAAGGGGCTCGAGCCGGCCGAGGTCGAGTTCGCCCGCAACCACATCGCGAACCAGTTCCCGTTCCGGCTGGAGACCGCGCGCAAGCGGGCCGACGAGACGCTCGCGGACGTGATCTTCGACCGGCCCGCGGACTTCGTGAAGACGTACGTGGCGAACGTGCGCAAGCAGACGCGCGCGACCGTGAACCGGGCGATCTCGAAGTGGTACGACGCCGACGACCTCGTGGTGACCGTGGTCGCGACCGCGGCCGACCTCGTGCCCGAGCTGAAGAAGCTGCCCGGCGTCACCGCGATCGACGTGGTCCCCTACGACACCGACGAGCTGCCCCCGTTGTAGGGCGGGAGCGCCGAGGAGCGCTGCTGCGCCACCTACAACCGGCTGGGGCGGGTCATCTTCGCGGGGTCGAGCAGGTCGTCCACCTCGTCGGGCGACAGCTTCCCCGACGCGACGGCGAGGTCGCGGACCGTGCGGCCGGTCGCGAGCGCGGTCAGCGCGATCCGGGTCGCCTCCTCGTAGCCCAGCCGCGGCACGAGCGCCGTGACCAGTCCGATCGACCGCTCCACGTGATCGCGGCAGCGGTCCTCGTTCGCCTCGATCCCCGCGACGCACCGCTCGCGCAGCACGCGCAGCGCGCGCTCCAGGACCTGGAGCGACTGGAACAGGTTGAACGCGATGATCGGCTCGAACGCGTTGAGCTGCAGCTGGCCCGCCTCCGCGGCCATCGTGATGGTCACGTCGTTGCCCACGATCTGGAAGCAGACCTGGTTCACGACCTCCGGGATGACCGGGTTCACCTTGCCCGGCATGATGGTCGATCCCGGCTGCATCGGCGGCAGGCGGATCTCCGCGAACCCGGTCCGCGGCCCGCTCGACAGCAGGCGCAGGTCGTTGCAGACCTTGGACAGCTTGACCGCGATGCGCTTCAACACGCCGGACAGCTGCACGAACGCGCCCGCGTCGCTCGTCGCCTCCACGAGGTTCGGCGAGATGACGAGCGGCAGCCCGGTCAGCGCGACGAGGTGCCGGATCGCGGCCTCCGCGTATCCCTCCACCGTGTTGATGCCCGTGCCGATCGCGGTCGCGCCGAGGTTCACCTCGTTGACCAGCCGCGACGCCTCGTCCAGCCGGTCCACGTCCTCGCCCACCGTCACCGCCCACGCGTCGAACTCCATCCCGAGCGTCATGGGGACCGCGTCCTGGAGCTGCGTCCGGCCCATCTTCATGATGCCCGCGAACTCGCGCCCCTTCGCGGCGAGCGCCTCCTGGAGGGCCCGCATCTCCGCCAGCACCCCCCGCACCTTCCACGCAGCCGCGACCTTGAGCGCCGTCGGGTAGACGTCGTTCGTGGACTGCGACAGGTTGACGTGGTTGTTCGGGTGGCAGCGATCGTACGCGCCGCGCGGCAGCCCGAGCAGCTCGAGCGCCCGGTTCGCGATCACCTCGTTCGCGTTCATGTTCGTCGAGGTGCCCGCGCCGCCCTGGATCATGTCCACGACGAAGTGCGCGCCGTGCATGCCGCCGCGCACCTCCTCGCACGCGGCCACGATCGCCTCCGCGATGCGCGGCTCGAGCAGCCCGAGGTCCCGGTTCGCAGCCGCCGCGGCCTGCTTCACGCACGCCAGCGCCCTGATGAGCAGGGGGAAGCTCGAAAGCCGCACCCCGCTGATCGGGAAGTTCTCGACCGCCCTGAGCGTCTGGACGCCGTACAACGCGTCCTCGGGCACCTGCCGCTCGCCCAGCCCGTCGTGCTCCGTCCTGAATGCCATCGCGCACCTCCATGGCGGACGCAGATGGTACACGATGCTGCCCGTACCCGAGCCCGAATCCGAGCGGTCCCATCGACGACGTGATCGCCGCGGCCGCCGGACCGCGCCGGGGGGCACCCGTTCCTTG
>VGRB01000312.1 GCA_016875475.1 Deltaproteobacteria bacterium | reverse complement strand
GGGGAACCTGCTGGGCGCGCTGCGCGAGGCGTTCTTCGAGCGCCACAAGGGGGCGATCCGCCGGCTGGGGCAGCAGGCGCTCGCGCACCTCGCGGGCGAGCGCCAGTCGCTCACGTCCGCCGAGGCGTCGCGCGTCGCCGAGGTGGTCCGCAACCTCCAGGCCCGCGGCTACTGCGACCGCTGCGCCGCCGAGGCGCTGTCGTTCGTCCTGCGCGAGCGGTACGGGTAGGGCACGCCCCTCCCCCAGCGATGCGGCCCGGACCGATGCGAGCGGGCACGGGCTCGGGTTCGGGCACGGGATTCGGGCACGGGATTCGGGCACGGGATTGCCAATCGCGGTCCCGATGTGCATAATGCACCCGTTTTCCGGGGGTGGGGACGCGGACTCGCGGCCAGAAGCCCCCGACGGACGGCGGCCTCCTTCCGGCGATTCCACCGTTCTTCTTCATCGACGATGCCGGATAAGAGACGGGCGCAACGAACCCGCGAGCCGCGGGCCGGCGCCCCGGGAGGAACCGTACCTTGAGCACCCAGGAACAACAGACCACCACGACTCCTGCGACCGCGGGCTTCGACACGTTCGGCCTGCACCCGGACCTGCTGCGCGGGGTCCGCGACATGGGGTTCTCGACCCCGACCCCGATCCAGGGCATCGCGATCCCGCCGCTGATGCAGGGACGCGACGTGCTGGCGGCGGCGGCGACGGGGTCGGGCAAGACCGCGGCGTTCGTGCTGCCGATCCTGCACCGGCTCGCCGACAGGCCGCGCGGGACCACGCGCGCCCTCGTGCTGGCGCCCACGCGGGAGCTGGCTGCGCAGATCTGCGACCACCTGACGTCGCTCGCGCGCCACACGCGCATGAGCGGCGCCGCGGTGTTCGGCGGCGTGAAAATGCAGCCGCAGGTCGACGCGTTCCGCCGCGGCGTGGACGTGATCGTCGCGACGCCGGGGCGGCTGCTCGACCACTTCCAGCACGACTACGCGCGGCTCGACCGGCTCGAGGTGCTGGTGCTCGACGAGGCCGATCGCATGCTCGACATGGGCTTCCTGCCGGACGTGAAGCGGGTGCTCTCGCACCTGCCGAAGGACCGGCAGACCCTGCTCTTCTCGGCGACCCTGCCCCCCCCGATCGTGTCGCTGTCGCGCGAGGTCCTGCGGGCGCCCGTGGCGCTCAACGTGGAGCGCAAGTCGGCGCCGGCGAAGGGGATCACGCACTTCGTCTATCCGGTCCCGCACGACGACCTGAAGCCCGAGCTGCTCGCGGACCTGCTCGCGCGCACGCAGTACGACAGCGTGCTCGCGTTCACGCGGACCAAGCACCGCGCGAACCGGCTGGCGGACCTCCTGGAGCGGCGCGGCCTCCCGTGCACGCGGATCCACGGCAACCGCAGCCAGACGCGGCGCACCGAGGCGCTCGACGGGTTCAAGGACGGGGCCTTCCGCGTCATGGTCGCGACCGACATCGCGGCCCGCGGGATCGACGTGGAGGGGCTCGCGCTCGTCGTGAACGTGGACGTGCCGCACGTGCCGGAGGACTACATCCACCGCGTCGGCCGGACCGCGCGCGCGGACCTGACCGGGGTCGCGATCACGCTGGTCTGCCCGGACGAGGAGGAGGACCTGCGGCACATCGAGAGGCACATGGGCCGGCGCATCCCGCGGGAGCGGCTGGAGGGCTTCGACCCGGCGCGCCGTCCCGCCGAGCGGTTCGAGGTGCCGATCCGCGAGCGCATCGCCGAGATCCGGGCGCGCAAGGCGGCCGAGCGCGAGCGTTCCCGCGAGAAGGCCGAGCGGAAGGCGGCGGCCGAGGCGGACCGTGCACGCGCGACGGCCGAGCGCGAGCAGGCGCGGGCGGCCCGCGGGCCAGGACGTGCCGCGAGCCCGCGCTTCGACTCGCCTCGCCCGCCCGCCCAGCCCGGCCGGCATCCTCGCGACGGACAGCGGTCGCGTTTCGACGCGCCGCGCCCGCGATACGACGCGCCCCGCCCCCGGTACGACGCGCCCCGGCCGCCGCGCCAGGACGCGCCGGCCGCCCGGATGGACGAGCGCCGGCCGGACACCCGGGCTCGGCCGCAGCCGCAGCCCCAGGCTCGGCCGCAGCCGCAGTCGCAGCCGCAGCCGCAGTTCCAGCCTCGCCCCGACCCGTCGCTCCCGAACCGCTGGCGGTCGGACGCGGCCCGCACCCCGGAGATCGGGTTCTCGCGCGACGACGTTCCCCGTGAACCCGGCGCGGAGCGTGCCCCCTCGGGGCGCAGGTTCGGTCGTCGGTTCCGGTAGTTCCGAAAACCCGATCGACCGGACCGACGTCACGCCGGCGGGGAGGTCCGGCGCTTCGCGACCAGGAAGTGGAAGGCGGCGAGGCCGACGATCGTTGCGACACCGATCCCGCAGAACAGCAGCCAGAGCAGCCTCGGCTGTTGCAGCTCCTTCACGAAGTGCTCGTAGCCGTAGCCGCCTATCAGGCCGCCCACGGAGCTGCCGATCACGCCGTAGAGGAACATGTAGCCCATGTAGAGCGCGACCTTGTCCTTCGGCGCGATCAGGCCGACGTAGCTGATGAACTTCGGGTGCGTGGTCATCTCGCCGATCGAGAAGATCACGACCCCGACGATGAACACCCACGCGTGGCTCGACAGCGCTAGCAGGCCCATGCCGCACGTGCCGATCGCGATGCCCGCGATCATCGTCGGCAGTGCGGGCGAGGACGCCACCACGCGCGACACCAGGAGCTGGAGCAGGATGATCGTGCCCGCGTTCAGCACGGTCACGTGCTCGACGTCGAACACGAACCGCGTGCCGAGCCCGGCCACGGCCAGCGCCCCGTTCACCGCCGCCTCGACCGGGGCCATGTCCACGTGGTCCTTCAGGTACCACAGCACCGTGTGGAACATCTGGAAGTACAGGATCCAGAAGCCGGAATAGACCGCGATCATCAGCACGAAGCGCCAGTCCCGCAGGACCAACAGCGCGCCCGCGAGGACCTCGGCGAGGGTCTTGCGGTTCTCCGGACGCGGCGGCTCGCGGTAGGCCAGCAGCGTCGGCAGGATCATCAGGCCCGTGCCGGCCGCGGACAGCAGGAACACGTACGACCAGTCGATGCCCTTCAGCCAGTTCACCAGCACCAGCGGGAAGACGAACGCCCCGAGGTTGATGGTCCAGTAGAAGATCCCGAACCCGAGCGTCGAGTTCGACGCGTCCGTCACGCGCGCGATCGTGCCGGACGGGATCGGCTTGAACGTGCCCGCGCCGAGCGCCATCACGAGCAGCGTCGCGAACACCGCGGGGTAGCTCGTGACGAAGCCGCTCGCCCCGTATCCGATCGCGAGCAGCGTGAAGGCGACCACCAGGGTCCGGCGGCCCCCGAACCGCTCCGCCAGCGCGCCGGACATGATCGGCAGGAAATAGAGGAGCGGCGTGATCGTGCCCATCAGGATGCCGACCGAGTGCTCCTCGAACCCGAGCACGCCGCCGCGCTCGGTCGAGCCCAGGTACAGCGCGAGCACCGACATCAGCCCGTAGTACGAGCCGCGCTCGAAGAACTCCATCAGGATCACGATCCAGAACACCTTGCCGAACTTCGCCTTCATGGGTGCCCCCTCGCGACCCGACGATTCTACACGGGAATCGTTTCCGAACCCGAACCCGAGCCCGGGCCCGAGCCCGCCGTTCCCGCCCCCGCCTGCCTGCCGGCGCTCACGGGGATGCGCACCCCGCGCCGGGCGGGACGGGAAGCCCGCACGCGGGATCATCGTGCCTGCGGGGAGTTGCGGCATTCGGCCTCGACCAGGCCGATCTGGAGCCCGACCCAGCGGTCGCGGTCCGCGAGGCCCGCGGCGTGGCCGAAGAGGTGCACGTCGAACGCAGCGTAGAGCAGGACGTGGTCGGCGAAGTCGCCGGCCTCGCGCGGGTCCAGGCCGTACCACGCGCCGATCCGGCGCAGGTCGTCCGGGCGGTGCGGCCCGTCGCGCGGGTCGCTTCGGACGAGCATCATCGCGAGGTAGCCCAGGTCCTCGACCGGGGCGGCGACCCGGCACCAGTCGAGGTCGAGCAGGCCGGTCGGCTCGCCGCGGTCGTCCGCCAGCACGTTCCCCCAGTGGAAGTCCCCGTGGACGAAGGCGAGGTCCGCGTCCGTCCTCTGCGTTGCGGCGCGGGCGGCGCGTTCGAGGGCCGCGTCCACCTGTCCGGCGGCTGCCGGCGAGAGGAGCGCCCGCACCTCGGGCAGGCGTCGCGCGAGGTCGCGGCAGAGGCGGCCGGGGTCGCCGGGACCGAGGCGTCCGCGCGTGCGGTCGTGCAGGGCGCGCAGCGTCTCGACCAGCCTTCGCCGGTCCGCCTCGGGCGCGCGGTGGAGCGTCTGCCAGGGCCACAGGATGCGGCCGGGCAGGGCGGGGTAGAGGGTCCACGCCATCCCGCCGGCGCGGACCAGCGAGGCCCCGGACGGCAGCCGCACGAGGTCGGGGAGCCGCCACGGGAGAAGCCCGCGGACGCGGTCGATCAGCGCGGTCTCCGCGTCGAGGTCGGCGGCGACGCCGGGCACGTCCGCGCGGCCCCTCAGCACGTACCGGTCGTCCACCATGAAGACGCACGCGACCGCGGCGTGAGGCGGGCGGGTCACACCAAGCGAGCCGAGGCCCGGCACGGCCGGCGCGAACGCAGCGAGCGCCTCGCCGACGCCGTCCGGGCAGGTCATCCGGGCATGACCTCCGGCGCTGCGGCCTCGGCGCCCGGCGCCGCCCCGTTCGGGAGGTCCACGGTGAACGTAGTGCCCACGCCGGTGCGGCTGTCGACGCGGATCACGCCGTCGTGCAGTTCTACGATGCGGCGTACGAGCGCGAGCCCCAGCCCCGTCCCCTGCTCCCCGCTCCCCCTGGCGTTCGGCGCCCGGTAGAACTCCTCGAAGACCTTCGCCAGCGCCTCCTCCGGGATCCCGATGCCGGTGTCGGAGACCTCGATCCGGGCCCCGGCCGCCGTGCGCGACAGGGCGACGGACACCCGGCCGCCGTCCGGGGTGTACTTGACCGCGTTCTCCACGAGGTTCGACAGGAGCCGGTCGACCTCGTCGGGGTCGGCCCGGATCGGGAGCAGGCCGTCCGCGCCCGAGACCTCGACCGACAGGGACTTCTCGCGGGCGCGCTCGGACATCACGTCCACGGCCTTGCGCACGGCCTCGGCGAGGTCCGTGTCCACGACCTGCCGGGGCGCGATCTGCTCGCGCAGGGCCCCGAGCGCGAGGAGGTCGCGGATCAGGTCCTGGAGTCCCGTGAGCCTGCCCTGCGCCTTCTCGAGCATCTCGATCTGCTGTGGCGTCAGGCCGCCGACGTAGCCGTCCCTGACGAGCTGGAGGCGCGACATCACTGCCGCGACCGGCGACTTCAACTGGTGGGCGACCGCGAACACGAACCGCGACTTCGCGGCCTCCAGCTCCTCGAGCCTGCGGTACGCGCGGGCGTTGACGAGCGCGGCGGACGCCTGCCCCGCGAGCGCGGCCAGGAAGCCGACCTCCGACGCGGACCAGTCGTGGGGCTCGGCCGTGTAGACGCGCAGGAGGCCGATCGTCTCGTCCCCGGCGCGGACCGGCACGCTCAACACCGACCGGAGGCCCTCCCTGCCGGCGGCCTCGGGGTACTGGAAGCCGGGCTCGGCCGCGATGTCGCGCACGGCCAGGGGCCGGCCGGCGAGCACCACGCGGTCCACGGCGCTCCGGGCGCGCTCGACCGGGCCCTTGCCGAGGTACTCGTCGCTCAGGCCGAACGACGCCTCGACCCTCAGGGTGGCGCCGTCGTCCGAGAGGAGGCGGAGGCAGGCCGCCCGAGTGCCCATCACGCCCGCGGCGATGCGCGGGATGGACTCGAGGACCTTCGACAGATCGAGGGACGCGGACAGCGCGCGGGCCACGTCGTACAGCGTCGTGGTCCGGTTGTAGGCGCCCTCCAGGTCGCGCTGCACCTCGGCCAGCTCCCGGGTGCGCCGGCGCAGGCGCCGCGAGATCGAGGACGCGAGCCAGACCGTCACGAGAATCCCGGTCACGAAGAACGCGAGGACGCCGGCGAGGCGGGGGAAGCCCTCGTACGTCTCCGCGAACCCCGGCACCGGGACGCGGGGCACGACGCCGAGGTGCTCCGCGACGAGCAGCGCGACGACCAGCGTCGTCCCGGAGGCGGCGTGCAGGAACGCCCCGAGCGTGGGCAGGAGGATGCTCGCCAGGACCGCGTGGAACATGAAGAAGAGGAGGACCGGGCTGTCGACGCCGCCGGTCCAGTGGACCATCGCGGTCAGCGCGGCCCAGTCCGCGAGCGACTGCGCCCCGGCGAACCGCGACAATGCCTCGAACGAGAGGTGTGGCCGGCGCCGGAGGCGTGCGAGACCCAGCGCGAACACCACGTTGTAGGCCGCGATGATCGCGGCGATCACGGTGAGCTGCACCGCGGCGACACCGACCGGGAGCAGGGCGCGGACCGACCATGCGATCACGGGGATCGCCGGTGCCGCGACCCATCGCAGCCGGATGAACCAGGCCACCCGGTCGGACAGCTCCTCCTCGAGAGGGAGGCGGAGAGGCCCCGGTGCCTTGGGCGGGTTCGGGCTCATCGCCGGGGATTGTAGCGCGGAGTCGGACAAATCGAGTCAAGAATGAGCGAGCCGCGCTGTGGCGCGGCGCGCTCGGCGGCCGCAAGGCGGCCGCGCAAGGGGGGTGGCCCGCGCCCCGCCGGGCCCC
>VGRB01000311.1 GCA_016875475.1 Deltaproteobacteria bacterium | reverse complement strand
TCGCCGAGTGGAACCGCCGCTACTTCGCATCATTCAACGGCAACGCGGTGGACGACCCCCGCGTGACGATCCGGGTCGCGGACCTCGCCGACGTGCTGGCCGGATCCCCGGGGGGGTTCGACCTTCTCCTGCTCGACGTGGACAACGGCCCCGGCTGGCTCGCGGCCGAAGGGAACGCCCGGCTGTACGAGCCCTGGGGCGTCCGCGCGTGCCTGGACGCGCTCCGGCCCGGCGGCGTGGCGGCCGTCTGGAGCCCGACGAGGAACCCCGTGTTTTTCGAGACCTTCCGGGCGGTCTTCCCGGACGCCGAGGAGCTGCGGACGACCGATCTTGCGATGGAGTCCGGGGAGAGTCCCGACGTGATCTACGTGGGGACCGCGGGGTAGCCCCCTGGGTACCCCCCCGCCGGCCGCCGATTCGCATCCGTAGAAGACGCCGCCCGCGCGACTTCGCCTCGGTCCGCACCAACGTGTATCAGGGCGGCGTCTTCGGCCCGGCTCCCCCTTGCACCAGAAGAAGCAAGGGGGGCCCACCGGCGGGTGGGGCTGTCGTCGGGGCGCTCCCCGCGGGTGCTATAATCCGCGCGTTGGGGGACGAGAGGGAGGAACCCATGGCCCGATGGATCGCGTTCGCGTCGCTCGTTCTCGCCGCTGCCTCGTGCGGGGGGGATGACAAGGGCGGAGGGCCGCTCGGGGACGTCCTGGGCGACCTGACCGGCCTCGATCTCCCCGGCGAGGTCGCGAAGCCGGACCTGCCGCACCCGGATCTGCCGGGCGACGTCCGGCCCGACGCGCCGAAGGACCTGCCGAAGGAGACCGCCTCGGACGCGGACCCGGACGCGTGCGTCCCGAAATGCGGGGGCAAGAAGTGCGGCCCGGACGGCTGCGGCGGCGAGTGCGGCCAGTGCACGGGCGCGGCGAAGTTCTGCCACTCGGACGGCAAGTGCCACGCGACGTGCCAGATGCCCTCGAAGTGGGGACCGTCGTCCGTGGTGCTCGGCATGCAGATCCCGGCGAAGCCCGCCGACGTGGCGAACCTCTGCTACGACTACACCGGGGAAGGGCAGGGCATGAACGCGCTCGCCCTCCTCGCCCCCTTCGCGAACGACGAGCTGGCCAAGGCGTTCACGGACGCGACGTACTTCCTGCTGTTCGACTTCGCCGGCATCACCGAGTTCGTGCTGACCGACCCGTTCGTGCTGGCCGGCCTCGCCGCGGTCGCGGACCCGGCGAACGCGGGGCAGTACCGGTTGATCCCGTCGTCGTACGAGGTGCTCACCTGCCAGCCCCAGATCGCGTTCGCGGGAGCGAAGATCGGGGCGGGCCAGCTCTTCGCGGGCCCCCCCGCGGACTTCACCCCGAGCTTCCCGCTGACCGACATGCCGCTGTCGTTCACCATCGCCGAGGCGCGTCTCCACGGGCTCGTGACCGGCTCGGCGGACGGCGTGGCGCTCGACGACGGCACGCTGACGGGCGTCCTGCCGCGCGCGGAGGTCGAGGCCGCGCTCGAGTTCGCCAAGGGCTGGTGCGAGAAGGCGGCCGACCCGAAGCCGGCCTGGTGCGACTCGCTCGGCCTGGTCGAGAGCTTCCTGCCGGTCCTCTTCGACCTGAAGGACGGCGTGGACGGGACCTGGGACGCGTGCGACGACGCCTGCCAGGACGCGGACGAGGG
The DNA here is from genome assembly GCA_016875475.1 of Deltaproteobacteria bacterium. GTDB lineage: Bacteria > Myxococcota_A > UBA9042 > DTJE01 > DTJE01 > VGRB01. The sequence continues at coordinate 5,043 of VGRB01000311.1, read as the reverse complement.
GACGGGCGCGTCGGTCTGCCTGACCTTCACGTCCGGCCCCGCCAAGATCTCGGGGTTCCGTCCGACCCCCGCGGGAGGATAGGCCGGTGGCGGCGAGCCGAACCCTTCGCACGGTCGCAATCTCGGTCGCGGGTGCGCTGGTGGCCACGGCGTGCACGCGGACCGTCGAGTTGCGCCTGGACCCGCCGGAGGACAAGCCCGGCTGGACCGCCGGAGAGGAGCGCGCGCCCGAGCCGCCCGTGTCGTCGTACGTCGCGCCGATCGAGGTCGGGCCGGTGCCGTCCACGTCCATCGGCCTGTACACGATCCTCCCGGTCTGGCGCGACGACCAGCGCGGCCTGCTCGCTGACGAGTGGCGCGAGGCGCTCGCGGCGCAGGCGTGGATGGGGCCGCCATCGGCCTCCGAGCGCGGATCGGACTACTCGGTCAGCGTCCGCCCGTCGTACCGGACCACCTGGAGCACCCGCCCCGGCATGGCGGTCCTGTCCGCCCTGGTCGCGGTGGCCGGGATCGCGGCGGGCGCGGGCATCGGCGCGGCGATCGATTCGTCGCAGGGCAACGACGCCCTGACGGGGATGCTGGTGGGCGAGCTGGTCGGCGGCGTGGTCGGGGGCGTCGCGGCCGCCGCGATCCCCACGCAGCACCACGAGCACGCGTGGACGACCGAGGTGGGGGAGCTGACGGACTCGGACCGGCGCCGCATGTTCCAGCGGACCGTCACGACGAGCGCGTCCTACGACACCAGCGCCTACACGGATTCCAACCGCGAGCACTCGCGCCGTGCGTCCGCGCTGTACCGCAAGGCGGTCGCGGAAGGCATCGCCGCGCTCCACGGCGACGGACTGACCGCGGTGCGGGCGCTGGCCGCCGACAAGCGCAAGGCCGCCGAGGAGGCCGAGGTCGCCGCGTTCCGCGCCGCCGAGGCCCGCCGCGCAGCCGAGCCCCCGCGCGTCTCCGTGGCCGTGCTGGACCTGGCGGACGGCACGCGGACGATGTCGCGGAAGCTGCTCGACGAGCTGACCGACTACCTGCGCGCGCGGCTCGCGTCGTCCGGGCGCTACATCGTGATCGACAAGACGCGGCAGGAGGAGGCGTTCAAGCGGGTCCTCCGCGAGCAGCAGAAGTGCCGGCTCGGGGACGCGTACGCCGAGCCTTCCTGCCAGATCCCCCTCGGTCAGGCGGTCAGCGCGGACGCCATCCTTCGCGCGTCGGTGAACCGCGTGGGGTCGTTCTTCTACTTCAAGGCCGAGCTGGTCGACCTGACCCGCGAGGCGGCAGTGGCCGGGGCGACCGCGCGCTGCCCCGCGAGCCCGGCGAAGGGCCGCGACGACCGCATGATGCAGGCGCTGGACGAGACCGTGGCGGGTCTCGTGACACCGCCCGCGGGCGGGGCGCCATGACGCGGGGCATCCGGATCGCCGCCCCGGTCGCGATCGGGGATCGCGGCCTGCGCGATCGCCGCGTCCGGGTGCGGCGCGGGGGCGGCCGGGCACGCGCGCCCCGGGTGGATCCCCGTGCCGAACTTCGAGCATCCGGACCTCGCGCTGATGACGGGAGCCTGCACGGACCAGCCGTCAGCGGCGGCCGGGTACGCGTGCGCCGAGCGCGACGCCCGGAAGAGGCTCGCCGCGCAGGTCGGCGTCCCCCCCGCCGCCGTCACCGGCGGTCACGTGCGCGAGCGCTGGTCCGAGCGCCGGGCCGGGGCGGGCGAGGTCGTGGACGCGTACGTGCTGGTCGCGTTCCCGCGCTCGGAGGTCGCGCGCGTGGAGGCCCGCGCGGCCCGCAGGGTGCGGATCGAGGTCGCGTGCGCCGGCGAGCCCGAGGGCGCGTGCGCGGGCGTGCGGTCGCGGGTGGAGGCTCTCGCCTCGGCCGCGGGGCTCGCGATCGCCGCCGCGGGCGCCCGGCCGGCCGCGGTCGTGTCCGTGAAGGCGTCGGTCGCGCCCGGGTCCGAGGACGCCGGCGCGCACTTCGCCCACGCCGAGGTCGTGCTGCGCGTCACGGACGCCGCGGACGGCAACGTGATGGCGAGCTTCGAGACGGGCCGGGTGAAGGGCGGCCACTTCTCGCCCGCGGACGCGGCGAAGGCGGCGCTGGACGCGGCCGTGGCGAAGCTGGCCGCACCCCTCTCCGAGGTGCTCCGGTGACCACGGCCCTGTTCGCCCTGCTCGCGCTGCTCGCCGCGGCCCCGGGTCCCGACATCGAGCTGTACGACCTCGACGGCAGGCTCCAGCGCACGTCGCGGATCCGCGCGGAGGAAGGGGTGCGCCTCGTCGCGATCGACTTCTTCTCGACCGCGTGCGAGCCGTGTCGCAAGGCGATCCCGGAGTGGGTGCGGCTGCATGACGCGTGGCGGGACAAGGGGTTGCGCGTCGTGGTCGTCGCGCTCCCGGCGGGCGACGACCGCGAGGCCGAGCGGATCGCGGTGCGCCGCTTCTTCGGCGTGCCGGCGGTCCCTGGCGCGACGCCGGTCCCGTTCCCGGTGCTCTGGGACAAGTACGGCGTGGTGTCGCGGGAGTGGGGCGTCGCGGACAAGGCGGGCGCGCGGCTGCCGGCTGCGTTCCTGTTCGACCGCGACGGCACGCTCCTGCTGCGGGCGGACGGTCACGCGGCGGTGGTGCGGGAGGTGGAGGGGCGGCTGGGCTACGGCTCCTCGCCGGAGCCGGGAAGCCGGTCGGCCAGCCAGGACAGGTAGGCATCGACGTCCTGGCCGCCCGCAAGCTCGCCGCCCTCGATCGCGGCCAGCAGCCGCTGCTTCAACCGGCCGACCTCGGGACCGGGCTGGATCCCGAAGCGCGCCATGATGGCGTTGCCGATGTCCTTGGGCAGCGGGCTGACCTGCGCGTCGGCCTCGCGGATCTCGAGGATGCGGATCTGCAGGTCGGTCAGCAGCGAACGGACCATCTCGATCCGCTCGACGCGCTTGCTTGTCAGGTCGGCGCGGCTGAAGGCGATCAGGTCGTCCAGGAACTCGCCGACTTCCTTGATCAAGCGGCGGACCGCCGAGTCGGTCCAGTCCTCGCGGTACAGGTTGATCCGCGAGTGGTTCTTGATGATGTAGTGGACGCGCGCGGACTGGTCGGACGGGACCTGGAACCGCATCGCGATGCCCTCGAACAGCAGCGCGCTCATGTCCTCGTGCCGGAAGAAGTGCACCTTGTCGTGGAGGACCTGGCGCGTCCAGACCTTGCCGATGTCGTGGCAGAGGGCCGCCCAGCGGACCACCGGCGAGGCGTCCGCGTTCTGGACGACCTGCTTCGTGTGCTGCCAGATGTCCTTGTGCTGGCCGCCCGCGGTCTCCGAGAACGCGATCAGCGCCGCGACCTCGGGCAGCATGAAGGACAGCACCCGCGTGTCCGCCATGAACTGGAGGCCCCTGGACGGGTGCGCGCCGCAGAGGATCTTCTCCATCTCCTTGTGCCAGATGTCCCGCGGGACGTCGAGCACGCTCGGCGCGTCGCGCTCGGCCGCCTGGCGCACCTCGCGCGCGGGCTCGAAGCCGTAGCGCGCGACGTAGCGGGCGACCTTCAGCAGCCAGGACGCGCTCTCGCGGAAGATGGTGTCGACCGGGAAGACCGGCCGGACGAGCTTCTCCGCGAGGTCCGCGGTCCCGCCGAACGGGTCCACCAGGTTGCCGTGCGGGTCGTAGCCGAACGCCTGGATCGTCACCTCGCGCGTGGCGAGGTCGAGGATGATCCCGGACAGGTTCTGGCCGCGCAGCGAGCGAAGCGGCGGCAGGTAGTTCCGGAAGGGGCCGACGTTGAAGGTGATCGTGCCGGCGGGCCGGGGGACCTTGAAGGTCAGGAGCTTCGGGCGGTCCTCCTTGGCCTCCTGCGGGGCGACCTGGAAGAGGTCCCAGAACGCGGACTCCACGTCGGCCAGCGACGTATCGACGGTCAGGTCGAAGGACGACGACTCCAGGATCGGGTGCGACCCGGCCAGGTCCCGGGCGCGCGGCCCGATCAGGTAGGCCTGCACCGAGCGCTCGCCGAACGCGTCGAAGACCGTCCGGAGGATCTCGGGGTACTCGACCCCGCCCGCACCCGTCCCGTTCGTGTTCACCGAGCCCGCTTCCACGTCGTCCTTCATCGCCCTGGTGTCAGCAGAAACGCCGCCGCGGCACCCCCGGCGGCCGAGTCGCGAGGATAGCCACGGCCCTGGCGGGTGGCGGGTGGCAACGGCGTGGGGGCGTCGGTCCGACGCAGCCGAGGGCGCGCGGCGGGCTCGGGCTGGGGCTCGGGTACGGGGACGGGAGGCGTCTTCTTGGTGCGGGCGGTGGGGCGGTGATACCTTGAACCGGGGGAAGGGTCGGATGGAAGCGAGAATGCACAACATCAGGCTCATCAACGCGGCGGGTACGGATCTGGAGGTCCAGGACTCGGTCCCGAACGTGCTGGAGAAGGTGCTGACCTGGGCCGCGCGGATCTTCGACCTGGACGCCTGCGCGGTCCTGCTTCACGACGAGGAGTCGGACACGCTGCGGATCGCGTCGTCCCGCGGCTACCGGCCCGAGGTCGCGGCGACCTTCCGGACGCGGCCCGGCGAAGGGGTAACGGGGCTCGCGTTCGCCCGGGGGCGGCCGGTCCTGGTGCGGGACGTGCAGCGCGAGTTGGCGTACATCAAGGGCGTCGAGGGCGCGAACTGCGAGATGGCGGTGCCGCTGCTGGTGCAGGGGCGGCCGGTCGGCGTGCTCGACGCCGAGGCGCGGCGGACCGAGCCGTTCACGTCGGACGACATCGACCTGTTCGAGCTGTTCGCCTCGCACGTGACCTCGGCCGTGCAGAACGCCCGCCTGCTGGTGCGGACCCGGGGCGACGAGGCGCGGCTGGCCATGCGTGCGTCCGACCTCGGGGCGCTCGCGGAGGCGGGCCTGAGGCTCGCGACGTTCACCGACCTGGAGGAGCTGGTCCAGGGGGTCATGGCGACCGCGCGCAAGGCGCTCCCCTTCCGGTCGTGCGCGCTGCTCCTGGCGGACGGCGACGACCTCGTGGTGCGCGGCGTGTTCGGGTTCGACGAGGGCATGGGCGTCGGGTTCCGCCTGGGTCG
>VGRB01000310.1 GCA_016875475.1 Deltaproteobacteria bacterium | reverse complement strand
CCCCTGACAAGACTGCATGCGGTCGGGAGCCTTCTTGGGAACCTGACCAGAGCGGCTGACAGGGCTGCGTCGGCGCACCAACGGGAGATCCTTCGCAAGGGTCTGCAGGAGGCCGTTCGAGCCTTGGAGGGACTCCAGCACGAGGTCAAGGTACGGGTCGGACGGCCGATACGGCGCGGTCGGGTTTCGGTGCGGCGGGAAGTGGCGCCAACTCGGGTCGCAGCCTGGGGTATTGGTCAGGCGGTACGCGCGGCTCGGCTGAGGAAGAAGCTGACGCAAGAGGAACTGGGCCAGCGCTCGGGGATTGCCCGCCCGAACATCGCTCGGATCGAGGGCGGCCGGCACGTGCCGTCGATGGAAACGTTGCGGCGGCTCGCGGATGCGCTTCGCGTTTCGATGGACGCGCTCACCCGTCAGCCGACTGCGGTGGCGAGTGGGCGTGACGCAAGGCTCTCGGAAGAGGACCTTGGCGAGTGGGCGGCAAGGCTCGAGGAGGAGGACCGCGGTTGAGCGACCCGCCGAAGACCGGAGACGTCTACAACGCGGACCTCAGGATCCCGAAGGGCTCCGAGCCCGGATTCTCACGCCCGGTGGTCATCTTCCAGGCTCCGGAACTCGCCCACTTCACGTCCACCTTCGTCTGCATTCCGCTGACGACGAACACGAAACGGCTCGGAATCCCCGGGACCTGTTTCGTCGGGAGAGGTGATGGCGGACTGGCTGCTGACTCCGTCGCACTCTGCTACCAACTCCACGCGGTCGATCGGACGCGACTTCGGGAGCGGCTCGGGCGCCTCGACGATGCGACCGTTCCCCCACTCGCTGATGCGCTGCTGAACGCGCTTGGGATCGACGTCGAGAGCGAGGGGAGCCAGCCCGGCTGACGGCTTGAGGATGGCATGAAGGGGTTTGCGAGCGGTCCGACGTGAATCGGCAACGAGTGCTCGCACAGAAGTCCGCGGACCGGCGCGCAAACCTCGGGTTGAACCAGCCCGCTCCGGACGGAGCGTGGTTTCACGTGGGGCTACGGGGACGTTGCAGTCCGGGAAGAGGCGCGGAAGGGTGAAGGGGCTACCGGGAGTCTGGTCTTCGGCACTCGTCGGAGTGCGACGAGGCTGGCGTGGATGTCTCGGTGGCCGATTCCCGCGGCGGTGCGCCTCGCCATGGGCGCGGAAGATGTCGGGGACCCCCACGGATGCCCGGCGTTCCGGAGCCTGCGGCGGGCGCACCGGATGACGCGTCCGGCACGCCACCGCAGCCACCTTCGCGACCCGCCGTTCAGGCGCATCACGCGAGTCCAGGGGACTCCTCGTCCTGCCGATGCGATCCGAACTGACGTGCGTGCAGCGGGCCGTTGTCCGGATCGATGTGTGCCCGAGCAGCACCTGGATCGTCCGCGGGTCCGTGCCGCCCTCGAGCGGCGGAACAGGGCCCCATGCCACCCTTCCACCTGGGCCGGCTTTCGCGGATGATCCGTCCCATGGGCAACCCGGACCGGTCGATGGGCAAGTGCGACCGGACCGGTGGTAGGATCCGCTCGCCTGGGGGTATCCGATGACTCGGCGCGTGTGCCCAGAGTGCGATACCGCGACCGCGGCCGAGGTCTGCCCGAAGTGCGGCGGGCGGACCATCCGGGACCGGCTTGCCAGCCCGTCGAGGGACACCATGCTGGGGCGGACGCTCGACGGCCGCTACCGGGTGGACTCGCTCATCGGCCGGGGCGGCATGGGCGCCGTGTACAAGGGCGTCCAGCTCTCGACCATGCAGGTGGTCGCGATCAAGGTCATCCGATCCGAGCACGCCGACGACCCGGACGCGGCGAAGCGGTTCCACCGCGAGGCGCGCGCCGCGAGCCTGCTCAAGCACCCCCACACCATCCGCGTGTTCGACTTCGGGGAGTCGCCGGAGGGCGACCTGTACATGGTCCTGGAGCACCTCGACGGCCGCACGCTCTCGAAGGCGATCAAGGCGGAGGGCGCGCTCCCGGAGCCGCGGATGGCCAAGGTCTGCGGCGAGGTGGCCCGGTCGCTGGCCGAGGCGCACGCGGCCGGCCTCGCCCACCGCGACCTGAAGCCCGACAACATCATGCTGGTCGGGAGCGTCGGGGACCCGGACTTCGTGAAGGTCCTGGACTTCGGGGTGGCGAAGTTCATGTCGGGCAGTTCGAGCGAGTCCTCGGTCACGCGGTCCGGCTCCGTGGTGGGCACGCCCCAGTACATGTCCCCGGAGCAGGCCCGCGGGTCGCGCGCGCTCACGCCCGCGGTGGACGTGTACGCGCTCGGCATCATCGCGCACCAGGCGCTGACCGGCGCCCGGCCGTTCGACGGTGACTCGGCCCTGGACGTCCTGATGAAGCACGTGCAGCAACCGGTGCCGGAGCTGCCCGCGTCGCTGCCGGTATCGGACGCGACGCGCAACGTCGTGCGGCGGATGCTCTCGAAGGATCCTGCCGACCGGCCCCCCGCAGCCGAGGTCGCGGCGGTGCTGGACCGCGTGCGCATGGCGACCTGGGGACAGGCGACCGTGCCTCGGCCGGCGGTGATCCCGCCCGCCGGGCCTCCGGTCGCGCCTTCGCTGCCGGGCCCGCCCCAACCTTGGGACGCCGATCCGGGCGCCACGGTCGCCGATCCGGACGCCACGGTCGCGCTCGCGACCCCGACCCCGGGTCCGGTACCGGCCGCGCAGGACGCGCCGGACGCGGGCGACCGTGGACGGCGCGCCTGGCCCTTCGCGGTGGCCCTGGTGGCCGCGGTCGCGGTCGCGTTCGGCCTGTACGTGTTGCTGGGCCAGGGCAGCCCCGGTGCGCCTCCCGGGTCCGGCCCCTCGCCGGTCGCCGACCCGGCGGCGGCATCGGCGCCGGGAATCGAGCCCTCACCGGCATCGGCCCCCGCACCCGCCCCTGACCCGACCCCTTCCCCGGCCCCTGCTCCGGCACCGGCCCCTCGCGAGACCGCTCCCGTGCGCGTCCGGTTCGAGTCGTCCCCTGCCGGGGCCGCAGTGCTGGAAGGGAGCCGGCAGATCGGGGTCACGCCGTTCGAGGGCCTCGTGCCGGGCCCGCCCGGCAGGCGGGAGTACGTGTTCAGGCTGGCCGGGCACCGGGAGGGGAGGGCCGCCGCGGACGTGCGGGAAGGCGCCGTGGTGCGGGCGGACCTGGCCCGGGAGGCAGATCGCGCTCCCCGGCCACGGGTCGGGAGGCCGCCATCGGCCCCCGTGCCCGGCGCGGCGCCGGCCCGTACGCCGGCCCCGGCGCCGGTCCCCGCGCCGACGCCGGCGAAGAAGGGATTCAGGCCCCTCGACTGAGGCCGGCGAGCCCCGCCTCGGAAGGGTTCTGACATGGAACGGCTTCCCTTCGGTACGGGAGCCGCCGGGCCCGCGCGGCCTCGGGAGGTTTCGGACATGGAACGGCGTCCCTTCGGCACCGGCGTGTGCAGGCCCGCGTGGGTGGTCCTCGTGCTACTGGCGGTCGCGCAGCCCAGCGCCGCCCTGGGCCAGGCCGACGAGGAGACGGCCCAGGCCATCGCGCGCACCGCCGAGGTCATGGTCGAGCAGGGGAACATGGACGAGGCGATCCGCCTGTTCAGGCTGGCCTACCAGAAGTTCCCGGCGCCGATACTCCTGTACAACATCGGCAGGTGCCACGACAGGCTGGGCGACATGGCCAAGGCGCGCGAGTCCTACGAGGGCTACCTTCGCGCCGAGAAGGACCAGGGCGGCCTGGCCCGCGGGAGGGAGCGCCTGGAGGCGGTGCTGGACCGCATCCCCGGCAGCGTGGCCGTGACCACGGATCCTCCGGGCGCGACCATCGAGGTCGACGGCAGGCCGGCGGGCCGCTCGCCGGCCGGCCTGTCCGGGCTCAAGCGCGGGACCCACCGCGTCCAGGCCCGGCTCGACGGGTACGAGGTTGCTGTCGAGGAAGTCGCGGTCGCGCCGGGGGGCGAGAGCCGCGTGTCGATCGCCCTGAAGCCCGCGCCCGTGGACCTGACCGTGGCGTGCGACTGCCCGGCCGCCAGGGTGGACCTGGACGGCAAGGCCCTGGGGAACGGCCCCCTCGTCAGGTCGGTGCCGGTGCTGCCGGGCCGGCACGCGGTCGCGGTGGTCCCGGACGTGGGCGACGGGGTGGTGAAGACCGTGGATGTCGCGGTCGGCCAGCCGGTCCGCCTCGACATCACGCTGCGGCCCGAGGAGTCGTTCGCCGCGGCCGCGGCGGCACTCGCGGCCAAGGGGGACTACGACGGGGCCGTGGACCTCTACCGCAAGGCCCACGCGGCCAGGCCGCAGCCCGCGTTCCTCTACCGCATCGGCCGGATCTGGCGCGAGAAGGGGGACCTCGGCCGCGCGCGGGAGGCGTTCGAGAGGTACCTGCGCGAGGAGAAGGAGCCCGCGGGCGCCGCGCGCGGCCGGGAGGCCCTGGACGAGCTCCTGGACCGCATCCCGGGCCGCCTGCACGTGACCGGTCCGGCCGGGGCCGCGGTCGAGATCGACGGCAGGGAGGCGGGCAAGGCCCCGCTCGGGCCGGTCGAGTTGAAGCGCGGCATCCACGCGGTCCGCCTGCGCCTGGAGGGTCACCTCCCCGCATCGAGGCAGGTGCGGGGCAAGCCGGGCGAGGACTCCCGGGTGGCCGTCGCGCTCGAGCGCGCCCCCGCGCCCGCGCCCGCGCCGACGCCGGCGCCCCCCCCGGCGCCAGCACGCGCCCCGGCGCCAGCGCCCGCACCAGCGCCAGCACCAGCGCCGGTCGTTGCGCCGGTCGTTGCGCCCGCCGCGCCGCCCAAGGTCGCACCCGCGCCCGCGGCCGCGCCCACGACAGCGTTTTCGCCCGCTCCGGCTGCCGCGCCCGGGTCCACGACCGCGCCTTCGCCCGCTCCCGCTACCGCGCCCGCCACCGCGCGGCCCCCGGCTCCGCCCGTTGCCGCGCCCGCGCCCCCTCCTGCGCCCCAGCCCGCCGGGCGGGAAGGCGTGTCCGTCCGCGCGGGCCGGTCGTACTCCCCCTGGCAGTGGGTCTCCATCGGCGCGGGCGCGGCGGCGCTCGCCGCCGGGGGCGTGCTGACCTGGCTCGCGCACGCGGACCGAGCCAAGGTCGCGGACGCCGCGCGGGAGGGCGCCGTGGTCACGGGCATGGGCCGTGGCGAGGCCGAGTCGCTGGCGTCCCGGGCCTCGGCCGAGGACAAGGCCAGCTACGCGCTCTACGCGGTCGGCGGGGCTGCCGTCGTGACCGGCGTGGTCCTGGCGGTCCTCGACGCCCGGCGAGGCCCTGCCGCCCGGACGGTCACGCGGGAATTGGCCCCGGCCGCCGCGGTGGGACCCGGTACGGCGATGGTCGGGCTCGCGGGGAGGTTCTGATGGCGAAACCCGAACACGGGATGCATGGGCGCGGGCGGGTCCCGGCAACGCACTGGGTGGAAGGACACGGGCGGCCCCCGGCAGCGCAAGGCGGGGAAGGGCGCGGGCGGGTCCCGGCAGCGCACGGGATGCATGGGCGCGGGCGGGTCCCGGCAACGCTGCTGGCGCGCGCCCTCGCCGGGGCGCTCGTCCTCGCCGGCGCGTTCGCCTGCTCGAAGGACCCGCTGTCCGGCCTCTGGTTCGCCTGCGACCCGGACGCCGCGGACCCCTGCAAGCCCGGCTGCCGCTGCGTGCCCGCGGACGGCGCCACGTACCGGGGCGTCTGCCTCTGCGGGGGGGAGGACCTGCCTGCCCCGGCGGATCCCCCCGAGGGCGATGCCGCCGCGGACGAGGGCGATGCCGCCGCGGACGAGGGCGATGCCGCCGCGGACGAGGGCGAAGGAGACGCGGAGGCAGGCGAGGACCTCCCCGCGGACGTGACCGACCCGGCCGGCGACCTCCCGCCGCCCCGGTGCTCGTCCGCGAAGGACTGCGAGGGCCGGATCGTTTCCGGGCCCTGCACCGGGGCGGACTGCGAGGGGGGCATGTGCGTCCCGGTCCCGGCGAACGAAGGGGGCGCGTGCGACGCGGACGGCGACCCCTGCACCCTGGACACGTGCCGCGCGGGCGCCTGCGAGCCCGGGAGCGCGGTCGTGTGCGAGCCCTCGACCGACCCGTGCAAGGACAACCTGTGCGACCCCGTGACCGGCCAGTGCGCTCCCTCGCCGGTGGCGGACGGGAAGCCGTGCGACGACGGCGACCCGTGTACCGCCGGGGACGGTTGCAAGGCGGGCAAGTGTGCCGGCGGCGGCCCGCCGCCCGAGGCGTGCAACGGGACGGACGACGACTGCGACGGGCAGACGGACGAGGAGGGTGCTGGCGGCTGCTCGACCTTCCTTCTGGACTCGGACGGCGACGGCTACGGGCTGGCCGGCGACGCGAAGTGCCTGTGCGGGCCGGCCGGCAGCTACCGGGCCGTGGCGGGCGGGGACTGCCACGACGGGGACCCGGGCGTGAACCCGGTCGCGCCCGAGGCGTGCAACGACAAGGACGACGATTGCGATGGCCTGACAGACGAGGACTTCGCGACGAAGGGCCAGGCGTGCGACGGTTCGGACGGGGACAAGTGCCAGAACGGGACGTACACGTGCAAGGCGGACGGGTCGGGCGTGGAGTGCCAGAACGAGAGTCCCGCGAACGTCCAGGAGACGTGCAACGGGAAGGACGACGATTGCGACGGCTTGACGGACGAGACCTGGACGAACAAGGGCACCTCGTGCTTCACCGGCCAGGGCGAGTGCTACCGGACCGGCGTCTACGTCTGCCGCGCCGACGGGCG
>VGRB01000309.1 GCA_016875475.1 Deltaproteobacteria bacterium | reverse complement strand
TTGAGTTCCAATGACGGGTCGGAAGCGGCAACTTCCGGCCCGTCGTCGTTTCTACTCTTCTGCCTTCCGATCAACCGGCCCCATCCCGTCCAGTTCGAGCACCTTCTTGAACTTGGTGTGCTGATACCGGCCAGTCCCGATGGAATCGACCAACCCAGCTTTCTTGACGCGCGAAACATCGGAGCGCAGCGAAGTGCTCCGCCTCCCGGTCTTAGCGGACAGATCCGCGAGGCTGATCCCATCCTCGCCCGCCTCGCCGATCATGTCGGCAAGCCGCTGCAACGCGGGCAGGATCTTCCCCGCGTCCCGCTTACGCGCGGGCCGCTCTGAAACGGGAACACATGTCGCTCCGCCTTCGCCGCCCGTCTGCCCCCACAGGGCGTCAAGCTCCTGTTCCATCGCGCGCACGTCGTCGCGAGTCCGCGCCAGTTTCAAGACCAACGCCTCGATCTTCTCTCGCAGCGGCTTGGAAATCATGCGTTCCTCCAACCCACGAAGAGAGGATAGGCATTGTTGATCGCGTTGTCAACAACAATGTTGCGATTGGTTTTCCATCCGCCGTCAACAGTCGCCCTCTTGCCTTGGTGGGTCTCTCGCTGTAGGCTTGCAGCATGGACGCCGAGACCAACGCGCTCCAAGACGCGATCCGCAACCTCCACGGGTGCGATTCAACTTGGGTTGAGTCCGTGCCCGTCCGCGAGACTTTCAAGGGGCGCGTGGTTTGGGAAGGCGCGGTTGAGGTTATCGACTTGCACGGGCACGACTCCGCGACCCGCTGCTACGCATGGTTGCACCCGGTCGGGGACTCGGGCCGCAGGAAGCTCTACGCCGTGTTGCACGTCCCGCCCGTGGACTCCCCGATCAAGGCCGTGCGGGCTTCGATCGTGCGGGACTTCAAGAAGGCGAATCCGAACTAGAGTGACTTCCGATTGGGCTACTTGATGGCGACGATTGCGGCGATGACCGCGATACCGAACGCCACGATCAGCGGCACCGACCACTTCAGCCATTTCACTTGGTCGCCCAGCTTGCCGACGTTTTTGTTCCGCTCATCGTCTTGATGATGTCAGGGAGGGCGGCCCCACTTGCCTCCAAGACGAATTCGATGTCCTCGGGTCGAAGATCGACGTGCCCTTGGTAGGGACCATCGTACGCCGACTCCGCCGACTCCGCCGGCTCCTCCAGTCGATGCACCTCCAGCGACACGAAATCGTCCTTGTGCGGAAGAACAATGCGCGAAGGCGTAACGTTTGTCAGGCCGATGATCAGGCGGCCGCGGAATCCGGGATCGATCTGTGTCCCTGTCGTCGCAATCAGCCCCTTCCGCGAGTATTTCGACCTCAGTCCAAACCGGCCGACATGCTGGCGGTCAAGCTCAAGAATCTCAAGCGTGGACACGACCGCAGTATCACCCGGCTCTAGCGTCAAGTAGCCAACCTTGCTCACGTCGATCAGTTTTCGAGCGGACGTCGTCGCCCCCCGATTCCCAACCCTGAGATCGTACGTTGCGGGCTGGACCTGGGCGTCCTCAAACGGCTCCACCTTGATCTTGCCGAGTTTGATAGCCTCTCGGAGTTGCCTGTCCGTGAGGATCATCTCTGAATCCCTCCTTCTCTTCCGCCAAGGATCCTATCGGTCCACCGAATCGTCAAGCCCCGTCTGCGGGGGCGCGACCACTGCTCAAATGTACACCACGGGTGCGACAGCCGCTAACAAGAAGCGACCACCGCTCCGCTCGTCCTCCAGATTAGGACACTACCCGGCCTCGTCCGACGTGTCGGGCGACCCGAACAACTGGAACTGCGCCGCCTCGGCCTCGGCGCTGCGCTTCCTGGGGAGGCGTCGCGCCCGCGGCGCGCGCGGGTCCTTCGACCCCGTCTGGCTCAGGGCGATCCCGATGGCACGGCGCCGGGCGCCGCCCGCGTCGTCCGAGGTCCCGCACGTCGCATCGGCCATCGAGAACAGGCACCACCGCTCCTCGGGCCGGAGGTGCTCGATCTGGTCGCCGAGCGCGTAGTCGAGCGCCATCGGGTGGAGTTCGCACGCATCGCGGACCGTCTGCAACATGGCCGTCGCCCCCTGCGGATGTTCCTGCTCGAGGACCGGGGGCGATGATGCTACGGGGCCTGCGTTGCGGTCAACTGCGGCTTGCGCTCCCCAGGACCCGGCAGCCCACTCGTGGAATGGCCTCGAAGTGGCGGTCGCCCGTCAGCACGACGGCGCCCTCGCGCGCTGCCACGGCCGCGATCCACATGTCGTTCGTGGGGACCGGGGTCCCGGCGCGCCTTAGCATCACGTAGATCTCCGCGTAGATCCGGGCGGCTTCCGCGTCGACGCCGAGGACGCGGACGACGGGCCGCGCGAGGAAGGCGGCCAGCGCCCGTTCGTTCTCGTCGGGCCTGGTGCCCATGAGGAATCCCGACCGCAGCTCGCCCAGGACGACCGAAGGGACGAGCACCGCCGCAGCGCGGCTGACGGCGTCGATTGCCTCGGGACTCCCCCTCTTGAAATGCGAGTAGGCAGACGTGTCGACGCAGATGCGGGTCACTTCCACATCTCGTCGTCAACGTCCTCGAACGGCCGCGTCGCGTTCTCGAATTCCGCCGCGTCGTCCTCGGTCCATCCTCCCGCGAGTTCGCGGAGCCCGTTCTCGTATTGCGCGCCGGGAGCCAGGCCGAGCGCGCGCCGGAGGAGGTCGATGACCGTCTGGTTCAGGGAACGGCCGGTCTCCCGCGTCTCGCGCGCGAGCAGGCGGGCCACGTCGTCCGGGACATTGCGCACCGTGAGGTGACGCATGATGTCGCTCCGTGCATTCACGGTAGTCAGTGTACGAATGCACGGGCGACTCGTCAAGACAGGGCAGGGGGCCTGGGCAGGCCCCGCCTTACAATGCCGCCAGCCACTCCGGGTCGACCGCCTCCAGCGACGGGACCACCGCGGCGGCGCGGGAGAAGTCCTGGGCGTGCGTGTAGCGGCTCGGGACGGCGACGCATCGCATCCCGGCCGCGATGGCCGCGTCCAGCCCGGGCTGCGAGTCCTCGACGGCCACGCACGCGGACGGGTCGGCGCCGAGCATCCGGGCGGCGAGCAGGTACAGGTCGGGCGCGGGCTTGCCGGCCCCTCCGACGCGCTCCACGGTCGCGAGCCGGTCATCGAACAGCGGCGTGACGCCGAGCGCGTCCAGGCACGGGACGACGTCGTCCCGCGGCGACGACGAGGCGATCGCGAGCGGGACGCCGCGCGCCGCGAGCGCCCGGACGATCGCCTCCGCGCCGGGCATCGGGCGGACGCGCCGCAGCAGGACCTTGTAGGCGGCGTCCTTCCGCCGGATCAGCTCGTCGAGCGGCAGGTCGAGCGCCGGCCACATCGCCTTCAGGTCCGTGAAGTTCTGCGCGGTGGGCGTCCCGACCATGGTCGCGTAGACCTCGGGGGGGATCCGGAAGCCGAGCGGCGCGAGCACGACCTCGAAGGACTCCTCGTGCAGGCTCTCGGTGTCGACGAGCAGGCCGTCGCAGTCGAAGATCACGGCGGCCGTGCGGTGCGCCTGCGTCATGGCGCCGGATTCAATCACGCCGCGGCGCGGAACGCCAGCTCGGCGCGGTCGGGCGCGACGTCGGCCGTCACGCGCGCGCCCTCGCCGAACTCGCCGCGGAGCACGCGCTCGGCGAGCGGGTTCAGCAGTCGCTTCTCGATCGCGCGTCGCAGCGGTCGCGCGCCGTAGACCGGGTCGAATCCCTCGTCCGCGAGGAACGCGCGCGCCGCGGGCGTGAGCTCGAGCGAGATCCCCCGGTCGGCCAGGCGGCGCTCGACGCGGCGCATCTGGATGTCGACGATGCGCTCCATGTCCTCGCGGCGGAGCGGGTTGAACAGGAGCACGTCGTCCACGCGGTTCAGGAACTCGGGCCGGAAGGACGCCCGGAGCGCCTCCATCACGGAGTCGCGCACGCGCCGCTGGTCGTCCTCGGTCTGCGCGCCGCGCGCCGCGGCCGCGCCAAGGAACTGGCTGCCCACGTTCGACGTCATCACGAGGAGCGTGTTCCGGAAATCGACGGTGCGGCCGAGCCCGTCCGTGAGCCGGCCGTCGTCCATGACCTGGAGCAGCACGTTGAACACGTCCGGGTGCGCCTTCTCGATCTCGTCGAGCAGCACGACGCAGTACGGCCGCCGCCGCACCGCCTCCGTGAGCTGCCCCCCCTCCTCGTGCCCCACGTACCCGGGCGGCGCGCCGATCAGCCGCGCGACCGAGTGCTTCTCCATGTACTCGCTCATGTCCAGGCGGACCATCGCCTGCTCGTCGTCGAAGTTGAACTCCGCGAGCGCCTTGACCAGCTCGGTCTTCCCGACGCCGGTCGGCCCGAGGAAGATGAACGTCCCGATCGGCCGCGCAGCGTCCGACAGCCCGGCCCGCGCGCGCCGCACCGCGTTCGCGACGACGCCGATCGCCTCCTCCTGGTGGACCACGCGCTGCGACAGCCGCTCCTCCATCGCGAGCAGCTTCCTCTGCTCGCCCTCCAGCATCTTCGACACGGGGATGCCCGTCCACGACGCCACGACGCGCGCCACGTCCTCCTCGTCCACCTCCTCCTTGAGCATGCGCCGGTCGCCCTGGACCTGCGCCAGGTCGGCCGCCAGCTTCCCGATCCGGCCGGTCAGCTCCGGGATGCGTCCGTACTTCAGCCGCGCCGCGCCGTCCCAGTCGCCGCGCCGCTCCGCCATCTCCTCCTCGTGGCGCGCCTGGTCGGCCTCCTGCTTCGCCGCGCGGATGGCCGCGAGCAGCTCCTTCTCCTTGCGCCAGTGCGCGCGCAGCCCCGACGCACCCTCCTTCAGGTCCGCCATCTCGGCCTCGACCTTGCGCCGCCGGTCCGAAGCCGCCTTGCCCTCCTCGCGCGACAGGGCGTTGCGCTCGATCTCGAGCTGCCCGATGCGCCGCTCCACGTCGTCGACCTCGGTCGGGACCGAGTCGATCTGCATGCGGAGCCGGCTCGCGGCCTCGTCGACCAGGTCGATCGCCTTGTCCGGCAGGTGGCGGTCGGTGATGTACCGCTTCGAGAGCGTGGCCGCCGCGACGATCGCGGCGTCGCGGATGCGCACGCCGTGGTGGATCTCGTAGCGATCGCGGAGCCCGCGCAGGATCGATATCGTGTCCTCCACGCTCGGCTCGCCGACGAACACCGGCTGGAAGCGGCGCTCCAGCGCCGGGTCCTTCTCGATGCGCTGGCGGTACTCCTTGATGGTCGTCGCGCCGACGCAGTGCAGCGTGCCGCGCGCGAGCGCCGGCTTCAGCATGTTGGACGCGTCCATCGCGCCCTCGGCCGCACCCGCGCCGACCAGCGTGTGCAGCTCGTCGATGAACAGGACGACCTCGCCCTCCGCGCGCTCGATCTCCTTGAGCACGGCCTTCAGCCGGTCCTCGAACTCGCCGCGGTACCTGGTCCCCGCGATCAGGCTGCCGAGGTCGAGCGAGATCAGCCGCTTGTCCTTCAGCGACTCCGGGACGTCGCCCTTCACGATGCGCTGCGCGAGCCCCTCCACGATCGCGGTCTTGCCCACGCCCGCGTCGCCGACCAGGACCGGGTTGTTCTTCCGGCGGCGCGAGAGGACCTGCACCACCCGCCGGATCTCCTCGTCGCGGCCGACGACCGGGTCGAGCCTGCCCTGCCGCGCCCGCGCGGTCAGATCGATCGAGTACTTCTCGAGCGAGCGGTAGCGCGACTCCGCCTCCGGGTCCGTGACGCGCTGGCCGCCGCGCACGTCCTTCAGCGCGATCAGGAACCGGTCGCGGCTCACGTTCGCGGCGCGCAGCGTCTCGTACGCCGGGCCTTCCTTCTGCCCGAGGATCGCGAGGAAGAAGTGCTCGGTCGACACGAAGTCGTCCTTGAACTGCTGCGCCTCCTTCTCCGCCGCGGGGACGAGCTGCCGGAGCCGCTGCCCGATCCCCGTCTGCGCCCCCTCGGCCTGCGGGAGCCGGTCGATCGCGGCCCCGACCTGCCGGAGCAGTGCCTCCGGGCTCGCCTCCATGCGCCGCAGCACGCTCGGCACCGCCCCCTCCGGGTCCGCGAGCACCGCGTGGAGCAGGTGCTCCGGCTCCACCTCCGGGTTCCCCTTCTGCGTCGCGAGCGTGACCGCGGCCTGGAACGCCTCCTGTGCCTTGGTCGTCAGGTTGTCGAGCCGCATCTGGCCCTCCGCCTCGATCCCGGCGAGAATGTGGGGCCGGTGGCTTCCCGCGACAAGTGGGGGGAGCGATGCGCGTCCACGTAGTGCCTGTGCTTTCCGACAACTACGCGTACCTGGTGGAAGGGGAGGGGGGGGCGGCCCTTGTCGTGGACCCGGGCGAGGCTGGGCCGGTGTTCTCCGCGCTCGATGCTCGCGGGTTGCGGGCCGCCGCCGTCCTCGTCACCCACCACCACCACGACCACGCGGGGGGCGCCGCCGCGGTCTCGTCGCGGTATCCCGGCGCCCCGGTGATCGCGAAACCCGGGACGTGGAGGATCGCCGGGGTGATGGTCGAGGCCGCCCCGACCCCCGGCCACACCCTGGACCACGTCGCGTACCTGGTTGACGGCACGGACCTGTTTCCCGGGGACCTGCTCTTCGGGCTGACCATCGGCAACCTGTTCGAGGGCACGCCGGAGGTGATGTGGGCGTCCCTGCGCTGGGTCGCCGCCCTGCCGCCGTCCACCCGCCTGTGGCCGGGCCACGAGTACACGCGGATGGCGATCGACGAGGCCCTTTT
>VGRB01000308.1 GCA_016875475.1 Deltaproteobacteria bacterium | reverse complement strand
GACGAGCGTGCCGGTGCGGCGCACCGGGTAGGCGGACGGCCGGGGCGACTCGCTGCGGGAGGGAACGAGGACAGGGGCGGGCTCGGGCTGGGGTTCGGGGACGGGGTCGGTGGCGGCAGCGGCCTCGGGGACCGCGGGCTCGGCGACAGGAGCGGGTTCGGGGACGGGATCTACCCGGGGCGCCGGGACGGGCGCGGGCTCCGGCGCGCCGGCCACCCAGCCAACGACCGCGGCCGCAGGGAGCAGGGCCGCGAGCAGCCCCGCCAGCACGGCTCGCCGCGAGATCGTGCGGGTCCTCAGCGGCGTGGCCGCGTCCTCCACGGGCCGCGGTCCGACGTCGGGATACGAGATGCGCGACGTCCGGCCCGGATCGGGGGCGTCGTCCGCCGCTGCGGCCTCCTCGAGCGCGGCCGCGAACGCCCGGATGACCGGGTAGCGGCCGTCGGGATCGGGCGACAGGGCGCGGCCCAGCACCTCCGCGATCCGCGGCCCGATCGCGGCCAGGTCCGCGGGGCGCTGATCCACGCGGGCCAGGAGCGACTCCGCGCCGGTGTCGGCCGGGAAGGCGCGCCGGCCCGTGACCATCTCCAGCGCGACCAGCGCCAGGGCGTACTGGTCCGCGCGGCCGTCCGGCTCGCGCCCGAGGATCGTCTCCGGCGCCACGTACGCGGGCGTCCCGACGAACGCGTCCGTCCGGGTCAGGTCCCGCAGCTCCCGGGCCGCGCTGCCGCGGGCCCGCAGGATCCCGAAGTCGATGACCTTGACCCGCTCGGCGGTCGTGCCCGGGTCCGCGAGCAGCAGGTTCGAGGGCTTCACGTCGCGGTGCACGAGCCCGCGCGCGTGCGCCTCGCCGAGACCGGCCGCGGCCTGGCCGACGAGCCGCGCCGCGCGGATGGGCGGGAGCGCCCCGTGCCTGCGGAGGACCTGGAGCAGCGTGACCGCGTTCAGGTACTCCATCACGAGCACCTGGTCGTCGTCCTCGTCGATCCCGAAGTCGTGGTAGGTGACCACGTTGGGGTGGTTGATGGCCGCGACCAGCACGGCCTCGCGCCGGAATCGCTCGCGGGCGACCGGGTCGCCGCGGCCCGACTCGACCGACGCCTTGACCGCCACCTGCCGGTCGAGCGCGACCTGACGGGCGGCGAACACCCGGCCGAAACCGCCCTGGCCGATCGGATGCTCGATCCGATACCGGCCGAGGACGACCTCTCCGGGCGTGCCCTTCACCCGCGCACGCCTCCGGCGGTCCCGGCCGCCGCGAGGCCGCGAGCCGCGCCCGCCGACCCGCCGCTCCGCCAGTGGGCGCGGACGACGCGGATCACGTTCCGCTCGCGAATCGTCGCCCACGAGAGGTTGCCGAGGGTGTCGTCGCCGACGCCCGCGCGCAGGTGGACCGCCTGTTCGCCGGGACCGCGCGGCCGGACGAAGGCCGAGAGCACGAGGTCCGCGACCCAGACCCAGTACTGGCGCGCGGTGCTCTCGGGGCAGCCGGCCCGGGGCTTCAGCCGGGGCGGCCCGTCGAATCGCCGGACCGTGACCGATCGCCGCCCGTCGTAGTGGGTGCGGACCCTAAGCGGGACGAACCGTCCGCGCCTGACGCTGGCGACCTCGCCGCGGTCGGAGACCCAGTAGCCCGGGAACTCGGGGCACTCGCGCCACTGCTGGAGCGGGCCCTTCGGTCGGCGCTGCGCTGACGCTGTCTTCGTGGGTCCTCCCTCTCCCGGAGGGCGCCGTGGGGTCGGCTCCCTCCGCGGCAAGGCGGCCGAAACCGGTCTCAGTATTGCGGGGAACGGGGACGGGAGTCAAGGGCTGTCGGATCCCCCAACAGGGCGGCGGACAGAGTCCGCCGCCCTGGCCCGCGGGCAGCCGAAGGGCGAGGAGGCAGGCATCCGGAAGAGGGTTGATGGGGTGTTTGAGGAATCAAGGAGGAGGAAGACACGTCAACCGGATGACCTGCCATCGAGCACCCATCACCCACAAGGATAATGCCCGACGGGCCGCGGATATTTCCACCGTGCACCGGAAGCTCGCGGAACCGCGGCGGACGCGGCGCCGCGAGGGGGGCCTGGCGGGGGACGGCTGATCGCCGGCATGCCTCGTTGCAGCAGCGTGCGGCGACCCTCAACGCACCAGCATGCGGATGGCCTTCTCGACCGCGGACGGGCCCTCTCCCGAGTAGGCGACGAGACCGTCGGCGCCCACCAGCACCGCTGACGGCAGCGCGCGCACGCCGTACGAGTGGAATGCGCCCTGGCCCTGGCCCGCGGCCGGGAGGCTCAGGCGGGCGCGCGACAGGTACGCCCCGATCGTCGCCGGGGCCTCGTCGCTGATCGCCAGGAAGGCGGCGTCGGGGCGCTCGGCAGCGGTCCGCGAGAGCATGGGCAGGTCGTCGCGGCACGACCGGCACCACGTGGCGAAGAAGACCAGGGCGTACGGGCGGCCCGCGAACGACTCCGGGGTCCACTCCCGCCCCGACGAGTCGGTGACCGCGAACGGCGGCGCGGGGCCGCCATCCTCGACGCGAAGCCCGCCGCCGCACCCCGGGCGACCCGCGACCATCCAGGCCACGAGCCCGATCACGAGCGCCCAACCCAGCCAGGAGCGGATGCGTTCGATCATGATTCCCGTCCTCCGGCCTCCGGTCCCGCGGCACCGGCGGGGGACTATGGCTAGTCGGGATGCCCGCGTCAACCTTGATCCCCTGGGACCGCCGTGGTAACAGTTCCGCGCCCTTGATGCGAGGTCGGAAATGAAGCCCGGAGCCTGGACCGGCGGCGCGGTGGTCGCCGGCTACTTCGTCGTCGCGGCCGCGTTCTTCCTGCTCGGCCGCCTCACCGCGACCGGTCCCGGCGCGCCGTCCGGGCCCGCCCACGCGGTCGAGCCGGCCCCGGCGGCCGCGCCGGTGCCCGCGGCGAAACCCGCCGCGCCGGCCCCGAGCCCCGCTCCGGCGCAGCAGTTGCGGATCGACGACCTGCGGGTCGGGGCCCCGACGCCGCCGCCGTCCGCGAGCACGGTGGTCATCCCGCCGGGCACGAAGCCCGCGGCCGACGCGAGCCCGGCGCAGGGTCCGGCGACTGCGCTGGTGATCGTGAACGAGGTGTCCGACTTCCAGTGCCCCGTGTGCAGGCGCGCGTGGGACCCGCTCAAGCAGCTCGCGAAGGAGTACCCCGGCAAGGTGCGGCTGGTCTTCAAGCAGCACCCGCTGGAGATGCACCGGAACGCGATGAACGCGGCGGCCGCCTCGATGGCCGCGGCGCGCCAGGGCAAGTTCTGGGAGTACTCGGACATCCTGTTCCAGAACCAGCAGGCCCTGTCCGAGGCCGACCTGTTGAAGCACGCGTCGCAGCTCGGGCTGAACGCGGAGCGGTTCGATCGCGACTACCGGGACCCCGCGCTGCGCGCCAGGGCGAAGGCCGAGGGCGAGGCGGCGATGGCGCTCGGCGCGCAGGGGACGCCGTCGTTCTTCGTGAACGGGCGGCGCGAGGTCGGCTGGGCGTCCTACGAGGCGGTCAAGCAGCAGGTCGAGCAGGAGATCGCCGCGGTCGAGGCCCAGATGGCGGGGGGCAAGTCGCTGAAGGAGGCGCGGGCCGCGCGCGTGCGGGCGAACCTCCCGGAGGGGGCGGACGCATACCTCTCCGGGCCGCTCGGGGCGGAGTTCGGGCAGCCCTAGGGGCGGGAGAGCGGGTGCGGGCACGGGTACGGGCTCGGGTACGGGTACGGAAGGAAGGGCGAATTCGGGATGGCCGCGGGTTGATTTCCCGCGGGGAATGACCATCTTGCGTTGGCTGACCGGGGCGCCGGGACTCCGCGAGTCGGTCCGGCGGGATGGCGGCACGAGCCTCCGCTCCCCCCGCGGGATGCCGCAGGTCGGGATTGCTGGTGCTCTCATTGATGGGGAAGAGTTGATGTCCGCCAAGACGACCAAGACCGCGGGGGGAGAGAGCTTCACGGCGTCCCTGCCGATCCTCCCGCTCCGCAACTCGGTGCTGTTCCCCGGGCTGGTGATGCCGCTCGTCATCGGGCGCGAGAAGACGCTCCGCCTGCTCGACGTCGTGTCGGGCAAGGACGAGCCGATCGGCGTGCTCACCCAGAAGGACAAGGACACGCACGACCCGAACCCGGAGGACCTGTTCCAGATCGGGACGACCGCCCGCATCCTGCGCGTGGTGCGCGAGCGCGAGCAGGGCGTCGATATCGTGGTCCAGGGCATCCAGCGGTTCCATGTGAACCGGTTCGTCCAGACCGCGCCGTTCCTGTCGGCGAGCGTGACGCTGATCCCGGAGGAGGACAAGCGCGACGTCGAGACCGAGGCGCTGATGCGCAACCTGAAGGCGGTCACGACCGAGGTGCTCCAGCTCATCCCGGAGATGCCGTCGAGCGCGTCCGAGATGGTGGACCAGGTCGATTCGCCGAACCGGCTCGTCTATCTTATCGCCTCGAACCTGCCCATCACGACCGAGGAGAAGATGCAGGTGCTCGGGATGACGAACGTCCCGGACGCCATGCGGATGACGCTGAAGATCCTGCACCACCACCTCGAGGTCCTGCGGGTCACGCAGAAGATCAACACCGAGGTGAAGGGCGAGCTGAACAAGAGCCAGCGCGAGTACGTGCTGCGCCAGCAGTTGAAGGCGATCCAGAAGGAGCTGGGCGAGCTGGAGGACGACGGCGACGTCCTCGACGAGCTGCAGGAGAAGCTGACCAAGGCGAACCTGCCGGACGAGGTCCGCAAGGTCGCGGACAAGGAGCTGCGCCGGCTGCGGTCCATCCAGCCGTCATCGCCCGAATACACGGTCGCCCGCACGTACCTCGACTGGATTTGCGACCTGCCGTGGTCCAAGGGGACCGTCGACAACCTGGACGTGGCGCACGCGCGCCAGGTCCTGGACGAGGACCACTACGACCTCGACAAGATCAAGAAGCGCATCCTCGAGTACCTCGCGGTCAGCAAGCTGCGCAACAACCTGAAGGGCCCCATCCTGTGCCTGGTCGGCCCGCCCGGCGTCGGCAAGACGTCGCTCGGGCACTCGGTCGCGCGCGCGCTCGGCCGCAAGTTCGTGCACGTCAGCCTCGGCGGCGTGCGGGACGAGGCCGAGATCCGCGGCCACCGGCGCACCTACATCGGCGCGCTGCCCGGCAAGATCATCCAGAGCCTGAAGCGGGCGGAGTCCAGGAACCCCGTATTCATGATGGACGAGATCGACAAGCTCGGCCGCGACTGGCGCGGCGACCCCACGAGCGCGCTGCTGGAGGTCCTGGACCCCGAGCAGAACCACTCGTTCATGGACCACTACCTGGACGTGCCGTTCGACCTCTCCCAGATCCTGTTCATCACCACGGCGAACGTGACCGACACGATCCCGCCGCCCCTGCTGGACCGCATGGAGGTCCTGGAGCTGCCCGGGTACACGCCCGAGGAGAAGATCGCGATCGCGCGGCAGCACCTGCTGCCCAAGCAGATCAAGGAGCACGGCCTGGACGTGACCCACATGGACATCCCGGACAGGATGCTCCACTACGTGGTGGACCACTACACGCGCGAGGCCGGCGTCCGCAACCTCGAGCGGAACGTGGCGTCCGTCTGCCGCGGCGTCGCGGTCAAGGTCGTCGAGGGAACCTGGAAGCAGCAGCCGATCACCGAGGAGCTGGTCGGCGAGTTCCTCGGGCCGGAGCAGTTCCAGCCCGAGATCGTCGAGCGCACCGAGTGCGCGGGCATCGCGACCGGGCTCGCGTGGACCGCGACCGGCGGCGAGATCCTGTTCGTCGAGGCGTCCCGCATGCAGGGAAAGGGGCGGCTGAAGCTCACCGGGCACCTGGGCGACGTCATGAAGGAATCCGCGCAGATCGCGCTGTCCTTCCTGCAGTCCAACGCGTCCGTGTTCGGCCTGTCGGACAAGTCGTTCGAGCAGTCCGACATCCACATCCACGTCCCGGCCGGCGCGATCCCGAAGGACGGCCCGTCCGCGGGCGTGACCATGTTCGCGGCCCTGTTCAGCCTGATGGCCGGCCGCCGCACCCGCAGCGACACGGCGATGACCGGCGAGATCACGCTGCGCGGGCTCGTGCTGCCGGTCGGCGGCATCAAGAACAAGGTGCTCGCGGCGCAGCGCGGCGGCGTCAAGCGCGTCGTCATGCCGGAGCGGAACCGCAAGGACCTCGTCGAGATCCCCGAGCAGGTCCGGCGCGAGATGGAGTTCGTGTTCGTGCGCAGGATGGACGAGTTCCTCCAGCACGTGATCGACCTCCGCCCCGGCGAGTCGCTCTTTCCCGAGCTGCCCGCCGAGGCCGCGAGCCGCGTCCGGACCGGCGAGGAGGGCGAGGACGAGCCGGAGGCCACGGCCGCCCGCCGCCAGGTCCCCGAGGACTCACCCCCGCGCCCGTCCGTCTAGCCTCCGTCCCGTCACCTTCCCGAACCCGAGCCCCAGCCCCGGCCCGTCCCGCCCCCGCCCGCTCCGGCCTCGGGCCGCGCACGCACAGGGACGTCGCGGCATATCGCGAGAGGCCCTCGCGGCGCGGCCCGCCCGGATGAATGGACGGGCGGTCGCGGGCGGGGGGTCTCCCGAAAGGGATCGTCATGGGGGGCTCCACCATCCCCGGTACCCGCACCCGTGCCCATTCCCGCCTGTCTCCCTGCTCCCCGTTGACCTCTCCGCCATCCCCTCCCATAATCCCGCCCCATGACCGCGGCCACCCGCACCCGCAGGCTCGTCCAGATCGGCTTCGTCGCCGCGACCGGCC
>VGRB01000307.1 GCA_016875475.1 Deltaproteobacteria bacterium | reverse complement strand
GGGGAGCAGGCGCCCGTCCGGGAAGGCCGCGAGCGAGGGCCGTTCCCGGACGCCGGGCGTCCACGTGTTCGCCGACGCGACCCAACCGTCCGCACCGGCCGCGGGCAGCGATTCGACCCGTACCGCCGCGGGGTCGCCCGGTGTCTTGGCAGCGAACGCGACCGCGAGCCGCCCGTCCGGGAACGCGACCGCGCAAGGGTCCCGCGCCGCGTCGCCCGCGCCGCCGAGGACCTGCTCGGCGCCATCCGGGGTCCCGTCCGCGGCGAACAGCCGGAGCAGCACGTCCGCGCCCGACCCCTGCCCCCCGGGCCCCTGGAACACGACCGCCCACCGGCCGTCCGTGAAGGCGGCGACGGACGGGCGCGACTGGTCGCCGCCGTTCGCCTCGTTCACCCGCGCCTCCGCGCCGTCGCGCTCGCCGGCCGCGGTGAACCGCTGGGCATAGACCCCGAGCCCGGACCCGTCCTGGCCCGCGCTCTCCCAGGCCATCACGAACCGCCCGTCCGGGAAGTACGCGACGCTCGGCCGGGTCTGGTCCCCCGTGGTGTAGGTGTTCACGCGGGCGTCCGCCGAGAACGTCCCGTCGAGCTTGTACCGCTTCACGAACACCGCGTTCCCGGCGCCGTCGCCCGGCCCCTGCCAGGCCACCGCGAACCGGCCGTCCGGCAGCGACGCCAGCGCGGGCGCGCGCTGGTCGCCGGTCGTGGCCGAGTGCACGCGGAACTCGCTCCCGATGGCCGTCGCGGTCAGCGAGAACCGCCTGGCGAACACCCCGCCGTCGGAGTCGCTCCCGCGGCTCCGCCAGGCCGCGACGTACCCGGAGTCGTACGCGGCGATCGTCGGGTCGGTCTGGTCGTCGCTCGTCCACGCCGCGAGCGCCACCTCGCCGCCGTCGGGCGTGCCGTCCGCGTTGAACCGCCGCCCGTACACGCCCCACCCGGAGCCGTCCTGGCCCTGCGCCTGCCAGGCCACGATGAACCGGCCGTCCTTGGCCAGGGCCGCCCGCCGGGCCCCCGTGCCGGTCTCCTGGTGGCCGTCCGTGGTCAAGTTCACCTGGAACTCGGCCGGCGCGCAGGCGGTGCACCCGTCCCACCCGGTCGGGCTCCCGTCGTCGCACGCCTCGCCGGGGTCGCCCGCCTTCCCGTCGCAATCCGAGTCCTTGCCGCAGACCGCGGCGGCGCCCGGGTGGCGGTCCGGGTCCGAATCGTCGCAGTCGCCCGCAACCGTCGCGGCCCAGTCGCCGTCGGGTCCGCACAGGCAACGCGAGGCGCCGGCCGCGCCCCAGCCGTCCGCGTCCGCGTCCGTGAAGTACGGCACGCAGCCGCCCGCGCCCTCCTCGTCCGCCTGCCCGTCGCAGTCGTCGTCCGAGCCGTCGCACGTCTCCGGCGCGCCCGGGAACGCCGCCTCGTCCGCGTCGTCGCAGTCGGAGGCATCCACCGTGGTGTAGCCTGGCCTCGGGCCGCACAGGCACCGCCCGGGGCCCGCGCCGAACCCGTCGCCGTCGAGGTCCGCGTGGCGCAGGGCGCACCCGTCCGCCCCCTCCGGGTCCGTCTCGCCGTCGCAGTCGTCGTCGAGGCCGTTGCACTGCTCGGGCGCGGGCACCGGGCCGAGGCACGCGATCCCGTCGTCAGTGCACGCGAGTTCGCCCGGGCAGGTGCCCCACTCGTTCGCGGTCGCGCACGCGCCGCCGGCCGTGCCCTCGTCGGTCTCGCCGTCGCAGTCCTCGTCCCGGCCGTCGCACGTCTCCGGCGCCGACGGGTGGATGCCCGCGAGCGTGTCGTCGCAGTCGTTGCCCTGGGGCGCGACGTATGGTGGGGCGACCGCGCACAGGCAGAGCGAGTCCCCGACCGCGCCGTAGCCGTCGTCGTCGGAGTCGCGGTACCGGTCCTCGCACCCCGTCGCGCCCGGCTCGTCGAGCTTGCCGTCGCAGTCCTCGTCGCCGCCCCAGCACGCCTCGGTCGCGCCGGGGTGCGCCGCCGGGTCCGCGTCGTCGCAGTCGCCCGCGGTCCGTGCGACGAAGCCCGCGGCCACGTCGGGCCCGCACCGGCAGCGCGGGGCCGTGTCGCCGGTCCCGTAGCCGTCCCCGTCGCCGTCCAGGTGCCAGTCGATGCACCCGTCGGTCCCGTCGGGGTCCGTCAGGCCGTCGCAATCGTCGTCCCTGCCGTTGCAGGTCTCGGGCGCCGGCTCGACCGCGGGGCAGGGCTCGTCGCACCGCCGCTCCGCGGTGCACGTGCCAAGGGCGCTCTCGCGCCGGCACACGGTCAGCACGTCCTCGTACCCCTCGCAGCCGCACGCCTTGCCCCCCGCAGGGCGGCACTGGGGCGATTGCGGCCCCGGCGCGGTGCCCTGGGCCGGCACGCAATCGAACCCGTCGGGGCACGCGGTCGAGCCGCACGGAGAGCCGCAGAACCGGCCGTCCTTCGACAGCTCCACGCAGAGCCCGGCAGACAGTCCGGGCACGTCGCACTCGTCGTCGGTCCGGCACGGGCGGCACAGGGTCGTACCGGGCGGCGCGGCGTCAGGCGGCGCGTGGTCCGGCGTCGCGGCGTCGTCCGCCGCCGCCCCGTCGTCGCCGGCGTCCTGGAGCGGGATCGCGTCGCCCGTCCCGGCGTCCCCGTCCCCCGCGGCCTCCGCGACCGTGACGTCCGTGGTGATCTGCGGTACCGGGGTCCCGCCCCCGCCGCACGCGACCGCGAGCGCGAGCGACACACCCCAGGCCAACCGAGCCCACGCCAACCGAGCCCACGCCAACCGAGCGAGCGGCACTGCCTTCCCCGAGTCCGGGCCGTAGGGGATTCTATCGCGTTGCGCCCGCTCGCGGGAGTGCGCGGTCGGGAGTCGTCACCTGCACGAGTGCCCCGGCGCCATCGCGTCGCGGACCGCGGCGGCCACGGGGGCCAGCCGGGGATGCGCGTCGGCGATCCCGGGCAGCAGGTCCGCGAGCGCGGCGAGCGCGCGGCCCGCGTCGGGGCGGCACTTCAGGCGCTCCACGGCCTCGGCGGCCGGGATGCCGCGGCGCGCGACCGAGGCGAGCCAGTTCGTGACCCACCACGTGCGTGCCGGGAAGCGGTCGAACGCCGGGAGCCCGGCGCCCGGCTCCGCGGCCTCGGGGTAGAGCGCGAGGAAGTGCTCGCGATAGACGGTCCGGATGGCCTCCCGCCACCGCGTCGCCGCGGGGTCGGAGTACCAGCGGCGGAGCCTGGGCGCCACGAGTCGGCGGGCGTCGGCGTCGGCCGCGAGCGCCTCCGCGGCCGTGTCGACGTACCGGTCGTCGCCCGCGTCGAGCCTCGCCTGGAGCCGGTCGATCCACCGGGCCGCGAACACGCCCTCCCACGACACGTCCTGCGCGTCCGCCAGCGCCCGCATGCCGATCCACTGCGACACGCCGGGGAGGGGGCGCACCGCCGGGATCCGCGACATGGTGGACGCGGCGGAGCGCGCCCAGCGGTCGAACGCGACCACGTCGCGGGTGCACCACGGGGTGGGCACCAGGCGCCCGGCGTCCCACTCCGCGCGGCAGCCGTCGGTCGGCTCGCCGGGAGGCCCGACCGGGCCCGGCGGGCCGTTCGCGAGCCGGGCGTGAAGCGGGTCCGCGAGCGGGTCGGAGCCTTGCAGGCCGTCGGGAAGGGGCCCGGACAGGGCCGCGGCCCGCCTGTCGCGGACCTGGCCCGGCTCGTCGAGGTCCGGGGGCGGGGAGGCGATGGACAGGTTCGGGTCCGCGAATCCGGCAAGGGACAGCACGTGCCGGTCCGCCTCGGCCGCGTACGCCTCGCACGCGAGCGGCCGGGCGGCCAGCGCGGCGCGGGTCGTGCGGTCCCAGCACTCCGCGTCGCCGGGCGGGCAGGGCAGGTCGGGGGCGTCGCGGAGCGGCACGGCATCGGCCGCGGTGGGCGGCGGGGGGGGCGGCGCCGGCGCCGCGGACGGCGAGGGTGGGCGCTCCAGCACCAGCTGCGTCTCGCCGAGCGTGACCGCGACCGGAGGCGACGGGCCGGACTCGGGCGCGGCGGGCCCGACAGGCGCCTCGACGTTGCGGACGTAGGCGATGCGGACCACGGTGCGCCGCGGGCCGCGCTCCACGCGGACGTCCAGCGACGCGCGGTCCCCGTCGGCCGAGCGGAGGAACGCGATCGCGGCGGACAGGGCGGCGCGGACACGCGGGTGTGCGGCCAGCCGATCCGCGAGCGCGGGGTCGCCCGAACCGCGGGTCGCCCCGCGCAGCACCTCGGCCACCGCCTCGCCCGCGTCCGGCGCGGGTCCGGGCGCGGAGCCGCGGGTTTCGACGCGGACCTCGGGCACCCCCCCGGCGGCCCGTGCGACGACCGGGATCGCCAGCAGGATCGCGAGCGTGGCGGGGACCACCCTGCGACTACGGCGCACCGAACGCCTCCAGCACGGCGTCGAGATCGGCCTGGTCCACCGCCCCCGAGTCGTCGAGGTCCGCGGCTTCCGAGTACCGCCCGTCGGGCCACGCGGCCCCGCGGGACCACGCGACCGCGACCACGTCGATCCCGTCCACCTCGCCGGACAGGTCCACGTCCCCGGGCACCTCCGGCAGGACCCGGCGCACGAACGCGTGACCCGGGTCCACGTCCACGCCGAGGAGGCGGCCCGGGAGGTCCCACGCGACCTCGGTGTCGGGCCCGGCCACCAGCTCGGTCCGCGCGTACGTCCCCGCGGTCGTGGCGACGCGGAAGGGCAGGGGGAGCGAGAACGCGACCCCGAAAACGGACGACGTCGCTTCAACGCGCACGCGGACCCGGTATTCCCCGCCCGGGAGCGGCTCGGACCAGGCGCGCACCCTCAGGATCGGATGGCCCGGCCGCTCGACCTGCTCGCGGAACAGCCAGCGGAGGTCCGCGCCCGCGGCGGCCGCGACGAGGTCCCGGAGCCGGCCGGCGTCGAACGGGCCCTGGCCCGAGTGCTCGGCGTACAGGGCCGCGACCCCCGAGCGGAAGGCGTCCGCGCCCGCGACCTGCCGCAGCGCCCGGAGCACGAGCGCCCCCTTGGCGTAGGCCACGCGGAACCACAGGTCCCGGCTGCCCGCCGCGTCCGCGCTCGACCCTGCGAGCGGGAAGTCGTCGAGCGGGTCCACGAGCCGCCGGTACTCGAGCGACAGCCGCTGCGCCGTGGCGACGCCGTCCGCCGCCCCGATCGCCGCGAGGAAGTCGATTGCCGCGAATTCGGCCAGGGCCTCCGCGATCCAGGCGGACCCGGGCTCGGGCCGGGCGCCGACCGGGAACCACTGGTGCGCGACCTCGTGCGGCAGGACGAGCCGCCACAGGTCGGGGGGGTGGATCGTGCCGCCGCCCTGGCCGGTCCAGATGCCCCGGGGCAGCCAGATCATGCCGGCGGTCGCCCACGCGGCGCCCGCGTCCACCTGCACGATCGACACGCCGGGGACCGGGGGCGGGCCCCACCGCGCCGCGCAGAAGGCGAGCGCGGAGGCGGCCTCGGCGATGACCGCCGGCACGCGCGCGCGCACCGCCGGATCGGGCAGCGTGAAGGTCCGGACGAAGCCCTCGGTCCCGGGCGCGCTCCCGGTCTCGAACGGGCCCGCGGCGAGCGCGTGCAGGACCGACGGGGCGTCCTGGACGAGCCGGTGACGCTCGCGGCCGGGCGCGGACGGAACGGCTCCGGCGTCGAGGCCGGTCCCCGCGAGGGCGAGGCCTGCCGGCAGGTCCACGCCCAGGTCCATGGTCGCCCGCTCGCCCGCGAACGTGACGGACGCGGGGAGGACGACCGACAGGTCCAGCCACGTGACGTCCCCGAACCCGCAGGGCCTCCACTCGATCGTCCCGCGCGGCGCGCAGGACGGCGTGCCGTCGATGCGCAGGCGGACCGTGGCGCCCGCCCCGTCGGGCAGGGGCGCGGGCAGCTCGACCCGGAGGAGCGCGCGCCCGCCGACCTGGACGGTGGAGGTCGGGAGCGGCCCCCCGGACGCGTCCGACGCCCCGATCACCGGGATCGGCGTGGAGAAGTGGAGGGCGGGCCGGCCGGGGCCGGTCACGACCACGTCCAGGGCGACCTCGCCGTCGATCCGCCCCGACGCCGGGTCGATGCGGATCTCCCCCCCGTACCGCTCGATGCGCTGCGAGAGCACGTCGGCGAGCGTCGGCGGGTCCGCCCTTGCGGGCGAGACGCACGGGAGGACGGGCGCGGCGAACGGGAGCACGAGCAGCAGGATCGGCAGGGGCAGCGTCGGGGCCGCTCGCGGCATGATTGGGATGGTAGCAGAACGGGCTTGCCGGCGCCGAATCCTGCATGCGTTCGCGCTAGACTACGCCGGGGTCGGAGGTGACGAGATGGAGCAGGAGTTCCGGCTCGGGGGGCGCTTCGGGACGCCGGTCCGGCGGCGGTTCACGACGGGGTACGACGGGACGCGGATCTCGTACTACGTGGCGGGAAGGGGGCCGCGGCCGTGGGTGCTCGCGCCGGGCCTGGGCACGAACATCCTGTGCTGGAAGTACCTGTTCGAGGAGTACGCGCAGCGCTACACGATGTACACGTGGGACCCGCGCGGCACCTATGCGTCCGCACCGCCGTCGGACCTGTCCCGCCTGCACGTGGAGGACCACGAGCGCGACATGGTTTCGGTGTGCGCGGCCGAGGGGCTCGACCGGTTCGTGGCCGGCGGGTGGAGCATGGGCGTCGAGATCTCGCTCGAGTTCTGCCGCAACCACCCGGACCGCGTGGCCGCGCTGACGCTCATCAACGGCCCGTACGAGCACGTCCTGTCCACGGCGCTCGGGCTGCCCGGCGCG
>VGRB01000306.1 GCA_016875475.1 Deltaproteobacteria bacterium | reverse complement strand
GCGGATGCGCCCCCACGCTTCCTGGGGCGCTCCGCGGAGGGCGCCCATCCGGCGGCGGGTCAAAGGCAGACCGTGACGTCCACGTCGTCCACGGACGTCGCCGGGGTGCAGGCGAACCCCGCGGACTTCGCGCAGTCGGCGTCCGACTTGCATTCGGCGGCGCACCAGACCCCGCCGGCGGCCGGGTAGCACCACGAGTCCAGC
This sequence comes from Deltaproteobacteria bacterium, assembly GCA_016875475.1. GTDB lineage: Bacteria > Myxococcota_A > UBA9042 > DTJE01 > DTJE01 > VGRB01. The sequence goes on along the minus strand of VGRB01000306.1, from coordinate 6,638 downwards.
GGGCAGTCCAGGTCGGACCCGCACCCCCACACTGCGCAGTAGCCTCCCTCGTCGTGGAACAGGCAGGCGCGGTCGCCGCCGCACTGGGAGAAGTAGGCGCAAGGGGCGCCGGACGGCTTGTCGCCCGCGTCGCCGCAGAAGCGCCCCTCGGGGAAGGACTTGCACGCATGGCCCTCGCGGCAGTCGGCCGCGGAGGAGCACGGATCGACGCAGTAGGTGTCGATGCACGCGAGGCCGTACGGGCAGTCGGCCCCGGTGTCGCAGAAGTCGGACACGCACTGGCCGGAGGCGGAGTCGCACACCTTGAGGAGCGGGCAGGTCTTGGGCGTGCACCCGGCCGCGGGCGCCGGCTCGACCAGGACCTCCAGCGAGTAGCCCGCGTCTGCGTCCGCGGTCACGCGCACGTACCAGGTCCCGGCCTCGACCTTCTCCGCAGCCGCGGTCAGCGGCCCGCTCGACGGTCCCGCCGAGTCCGCGACGCTCGCCCCGTCGGGCTCGATGACCTCCAGCCGGACCTTGGCCGAGTCCTTCGGGGTCGCCACGACCACCAGCGACTCGCCCTTCGCGAGGTCGATCGAGAACCAGTCCGCGTCGCCGGGGCACGCGACGAGGTCGGGCACGAGGTCCGACGGCGACGCCAGCGGCAGGGCCTCTGCCGCCGAGTCGTTCTCCTCCAGCGGGTCGTCCCCGCACGCCGGCGCGGTCGTATCGACGCGGATCGACAGGTGGTACGGGCTCGCGTACTTCTCGCCGCCGACGCCATAGACCGCGATCACGTAGTCCCGGGTCTCGTCGGCGGTGTAGGACAGGTGCTCGGGGTCGGACGTCCCGTTGCTGAACGCGAGGATCGTCTCCGCCGAGCCGTCCAGGGACAGGTCGCAGTCGAGGTCGCCGTCGTCGTGCTCGAACGCGACGTCCACCATGATCGTCTCGTCTTCCGCGAGCCGGATCACGAAGAAGTCCCAGTCCTCCGGGGTCTCCGCGGTGTCGCAGATCGACAGGTCGTACTCGCCCGAGGACACGGCCTTCGCGGTCGCGGGCGAGTCGTTCGGCTCCTTCGAGTCGGGCTCGCACGACGCGGCCGGCTTCTCGACGACGATCCGCACGTCCCCGAAGCTCTTGAGCTTCCCGTCGTACGCCGAGAACGTCACCTCGACGACCCTGCCCGCGTCGGACGCGGCCGGGGTCCACCGGAAGCGGCCGTCCTCGGGCTCGAACGACGACCCCTCGGGCATCCCCGCCTCGGCCGCGATCGCGACCTGGTCCCCGTCCGCGTCCGACGCGGTCACGTGGAACGACAGCTCCTGGCCCGGCGTCGCGACCTGCTCCGGCAGCGGGTCCAGCGCCGGCGGCGACCCGGCCTGGGCGTCCCCGACCAGGAACCGCACGTCCATCGTGTCCTTGAGCTTGCCCGGGTCCGCCACCTCGAACCCGATCGTGACGACCTGCCCGTCGAGCGCATGCGGCGGCGTCCACTGGAACAGCCCGGTCGATTTGCCGAGGGTCGCCCCGGCCGGCGGCTGTCCGACGATCGCGAACGCGAGCGCGTCCGCGTCCGGGTCGTGGGCCCGGAGCTGGAGCGAGAACGCCTTGGCCGCGGCGATCTTCTGGTCCGAGACCTTCTCGAACACGGGCGGGTGCCCCGTGTGCTCGGCCACCACCTTGATCTCGACGGTCTCGCGGTCGATCGCGTCGCCGTCCGACACCACGAACGTCAGGAAGACCTTGACCCCGGCCTTGAGCGGCACCCACGTCAGCGTGTGGGCGGCCTTGTCGAACTTCGCGCCGTCCGGCACGTCGCCGTAGACCGAGTAGGTCAGGTCGTCACCGTCCGGGTCGCTCGCGGACAGCGTGACCACGAGCGTCTCGCCCACGCCGATCACGCGGTCCCCGACCTTCGCCAGGACCGGCGGCCGGTTCCCCCCGGTCCCCTCGGGGCCCGCCGTCGCCCCGTCGTCCGCCGCGTCCTCGCGCACGTACGGGACGTCCGGCAGCTCCGGCCCGCCGCCGGGCTCGCTCTCGCCGCCGCACGCGCCCGTCGCGCACGCCAGCAGCACCACGATCGCGGCAGGGAGCGCCCGCATGGTCCACCTCCGGGCGGAAGTATACGACGTCACGCGGTCGCCGTGGCCGTCACTGCGGGGGAGGGCGCGCGGCGCGGCTCGACGGCGGAGGGAGGGACCGGCTTCGCGAGCGTGAAGATGCGCGTCATGCGGTCGCGCCCGCGGACGTGGATCCGCCCGACGTCCTCGTATTCCCAGTCCCGGGTCGCGCGGTTGCGGGTCTCGTCGTCCAGGACCACGCGGCCCGGCGCGGCCATCCGCGCCAGGCGCACCGCCACGTCGACCGTGGATCCGCGCAGGGCCGAGTCCGGCGACGCGGTCCGCGTGATCGCCGCGGGCACGCGGTCGGTCGCCACGCCGATCCGTACGTCCACCGGCAGGCCCGTGGCGGACCGGAAGCGCCGCACGCGGGCCAGCAGGTCCGCGGCCACGCGGATCGCGCCGAGCCACGGCGGGTCGTCGCGCGAGTACAGGCCGAACACGACCCGCACCTCGTCGCCGGTGTCGAAGCAGACGCACCCGCCCGCGGCCATGGTCGCGGCCTGGAACGCCTCCATCTCCGGGGCGAACATCGCGCGCGCCGTGAACGTGCCGCCCTCGCTCGCGCCGATGTCCAGTTCGACGTGCACGAGCGAGATGACCACGCCGTCCGGATCGGCCGACCCGTCGGCAGCGGCCGGGGCGGCCGGGCCGGCGGTGGCGTCGAGGGTCCAGGGCATCGGCCTCTTCGGGCCGCCGGGAGCGAGCGACGGCGAGTCCGGCTCCGCGGCGATGGTCGGGGCCGCCTGCGCGGCGGCCGGGTCGAGCGGGTCCATGACCACGGTGGGCCGCCCGTGGAACTCGTCGGGCAGCGCCTCCCCCGGCCCCGGGAGCATCAGGGTCGCGCGCTCGTGGAACGGGGTGAGCGCGCGCAGCGGGGCGAGCGTGTCCTGGAGGATCGCCGCGTCCACCGCGCCCGCGTCCTCTATCGCGAGGTTGTCCTGGACCGCGCGGACCCGGGCCCGCACCAGCGCGGCGTCGGTCGGCCGCTCGGCCGGGCTCCGCTGGAGGAGCGACCAGAGCAGGCCCTCCACGCCCTTCCGGACCGCCGCGGAGACGGTCAGCGGAGGCAGGGGTGGCGGCGCGCCGGTCAGGTGGGCGCGCATGATCTCGGCCGCGGTCTCGGCGAGGTACGGCGGGTCCCCGGCGAGCATTTCGTGGAGCACGATCCCGAGCGAGTAGAGGTCGCTGCGTCGATCCACGATGTCGCCGCGGACCTGCTCGGGGCTCATGTAGGCGGGGGTGCCGAGGACCTCGCCCCGGTGGAGCGCGCCGCGCGACTCCGCGTCCGCGACGGCCGCCACGCCGAAGTCGAGCACCTTCACGAAGTACCCGTCGCGGTCCCAGGCGACCAGGAAGATGTTCTCGGGCTTCAGGTCGCGGTGGACCACGCCGTGGTCGTGCGCGTGGATCAGGGCCTCGACGACGCCCAGGGTGACGAGGAGCGCCTCGCCGACGCTCAGGCGGCCGCGGGTCGCGAGCAGGTCCGCGAGCGTGCCCCCCGGCAGCAGCTCCATGGCGAGGTAGAGATAGCCCTCGCGCGACACGCCGAAGTCGAACAGTTCCACGATGTTCGGGTGACGGAGGGCGCGCGCGGCGCGGGCCTCCACGAAGAACCGCCGGACCGCCTGCTCCTTCCCGACGAGGGCCGGCTTCAACACCTTCAGCGCGACCTCGCGGCGCGCGCGCAGGTCGTGGGCGCGGAAGATGGCGCCCATCCCGCCCCCCCCGATCTCCTCGAGCACCAGGTAGCGGTCGTTCAGGACGGACGAGGTCTCGGGCAGGCCGGCCGGGACCTCGCGCAGCGCCATGCCGTCGAGCGGGCAGAACGGCTGCACCGGGCCGTACGTCCGGTGGCACGTCGGGCAGAACTGGGTGCACGCGGCCAGGCGACCCTCCCGCGGGACGGATCGAGGGTGATCGTAGGCGCGGCCGCGAGCGGGCGCCAAGGAGACGGCAGGCCCGGCGGGTACGGGCACGGACGGGTACGGGTACGGGAGATCGTTGTTGCCGTGCGGATGTTGCGGGTTCGGGGGCCGGATGAGCCTGGCGAGGCGTGGTACCATTGATCCCCGGGGTGCTCGATGCGGAGAGGCGGATGAGGAGGATGCTCGTCGTCGCGGCGGCGCTGGCGGTTGTCGCGGGTTGCGGCAAGGGTTCGCAGGCAGGGGGGGGGCAGTACAGGATCGAGGTCGCCGGGGGCGCGGTGAAGGCCGGGGGGGGAGAAGGCGGCGCCGACGATCCGGTTCCTGGCGGGCACCGGCTTCCACTGGAACGAGGAGTTCCCCGCGAAGCTCAAGGTGACGGACCCGGGCGGGCTCGAGCCCGAGCGGTCGGAGTTCAAGCAGTCGGCAGGCGACTTCAAGGCGGTGGACGGCGCGGGCGTGCTCGCGATCCCGGTCGCGGCCCCGAAGGCCGGCAAGGCCGTGCTGAAGGCGTCAGCCGACTTCTCGGTCTGCGACGAGAAGACCTGCCATGTCTTCCGCGGCGTGGCTGTGGAGGTGCCGGTCGATGTCCAGTGAGCGAAGGTCGGACCCGCGGACGTTCCTGTCGGACCTGTCGCAGAACGTCAAGCAGGACTTCATCATCAAGAAGCGGGTCCTGTCGTTCGAGGAGTACTTCGCGCTCGCGGTCGCGAACCCGCGCGTTCACGCCCGGAGCGCCTCGCAGTACGTGGTGGACTGCTTCCGCCACTTCGGGCTGGACGGCGACCGGTTCCGGCTGTTCGACGTGGCGTTCGACGAGGGCACGGATCGCCTCGTGGGCCAGGAGGAGTGCCAGCAGGGGGCGTTCCGGATCCTCGAGAAGTTCGCGCGCCAGGGCAAGGTCGATCACCTGATCCTGCTGCACGGGCCGAACGGAAGCGCCAAGAGCACGTTCATCAACTGCGTGACGCGGGCGCTCGAGTACTACTCGTCCACGGACGAGGGCGCGCTGTACCGGTTCAACTGGGTGTTCCCCAGCGAGCGGATCGAGAAGAAGGCGCTGGGCTTCGGGGGGAGGGAGGAGGCGGCGCCCCCGCCGAAGTCGTACGCCTACCTGGAGGAGTCCGAGGTCGACGCGCGGATCCGCACGGAGATGAAGGACCACCCGCTCTACCTCGTGCCGAAGCGGCAGCGGCGTGACCTGCTCCGGCAGGTGGTGAGCGACGGCGAGTTCCGCCTGTCCGAGACCATCACGGACGGGGACCTGTCGCCGCTCTCGCGCCTCGTGTTCGACGCGCTCCTCCAGTCGTACAACGGCGACCTCGCGCGGGTGCTCGGCCACGTCCAGGTCGAGCGGTTCTTCCTGTCGAGGCGGTTCCGGCGCGGGCTCGTGACGGTCGAGCCGCAGCTCCAGGTCGACGCGGGGCTGCGCCAGATCACGCTGAACCGGTCGCTCGAGTCGCTGCCGAAGATCCTCCAGAACACGACGCTGTTCGAGCCGTACGGCGACCTCGTGGACGCGAACCGGGGGCTCATCGAGTACAACGACCTGCTCAAGAAGCCGATCGAGACGTTCAAGTACCTGCTGTCCACGTGCGAGAAGAGCACGGTGGCGCTGCCGTCGGCCATCCTGCACCTGGACGCGGTGTTCATCGCATCGTCGAACGACCGGTACCTGCGGGCGTTCCTGGAGCACCCGGACTGGCCGAGCTTCAGGGGGCGGATCGAGCTGGTGCGCGTCCCGTACCTGGTGGATTACGTAAAGGAGACGGGGATCTACGAGTCGCAGGTCAGCCCCGAGGCGGTCGGCAAGCACATCGCGCCGCACGCGATGCGCACGGTCGGGCTGTTCGCGGTCCTGACGCGCCTGACCATGCCGCGCGCGTCGGTCGTGCCCGAGGGCGTGCGCGAGGCGGTGCGGCGGCTGACGCCGCTCGAGAAGGCGGACCTGTACGCGCTCCGGCGCGTCCCGGACTGGGCGCAGCTCGCGACCGCGACCGAGCTGGTGGCGGTGGCGGACGCGCTCCGCGAGGACGGCGGGTCCCAGACCCCGTACGAGGGCGAGATCGGCGCTTCCCCGCGCGAGATCAAGTCGATCCTGTTCAACGCGGCCGTGTCGGGCGAGCACTCGTGCCTGTCGCCGCTCGCGGTGGTGGCGGGGCTGGAGGCGCTGATCAAGGACCGGTCCCTGTACGAGTTCCTGCGGGTCGAGCCGAACGGCGAGTACCAGGACCACCCGCGGCTGATCCGTGCCGTGCAGGGCCGCTACCTGGAGTGGGCGGACGACGACGTGCGCCTGTCCATGGGGCTCGCGACCGAGGGGCAGTACGAGGACCTGCTCGCGCGTTACGCGACGCACGCGAACATGGTGCTGAAGGGCGAGAAGGTCCGGAACCCCATCACGAACAAGCTGGAGGACCCCGACACCCGGTTCCTGGAAGAGGTCGAGGGGATGATCGAGGTCAAGCGCCACCCGTCCGAGTTCCGGCGCGAGGTCATCAGCACGATCGGCGCGTGGTCGCTCGACAACCCGGGCCAGCCCGTGCCGTACGGGCGGCTGTTCCAGAACCTGCTGGGCGCGCTGCGCGAGGCGTTCTTCGAGCGCCACCCC
>VGRB01000305.1 GCA_016875475.1 Deltaproteobacteria bacterium | reverse complement strand
TGAAGCAACCCGCGGCCGTGGCCACGCTCTACCAGGAGGCGGGGGGATCCGTCAGGCGGACCTCCGGCAACACGTTGACGCCCGTGTCCAAGGGGCTGAGCCCCGAGATGATGGACGCGCTGGACGACTGGTCCGTCGCCCGGCTCTCCGGCCGCATGTCCATGACCGGCACGGTCGAGGACGTCACGGTCCAGGCGTGGCCGGACGGCCCCCACGCGATCACCGACGGCTGGGTGCTCGAGGTCCCGCTGAACTGCGCCTGCGCGAAGAACGAGGTTGCCTCGGCGCTCTCTCCCTCCCCGCCCCGCAGGGCCGGGTGCGACGCGGGCCCGGTCGCAGGCGGTCCCGGCGCGGCGCTCGTGGTCCTCGGCGTCGCGGCCGGCCTGGCCTGCCGCCGGCGCTCGGCTGCCCTCCTGGCGATCGGCCTCGCGGGGGTCCAATGCCAGGGCGGCTCGGGCAGCGGCGACGGCGACCTCCAACCCTCGGCCGAGGTCGTGACGGAGGCCGGCCTCCCGGACGACGAGGACGTCGCCGGGACCGACGCCTCGACGTGGTACTCCTCGTACACGTGCAAGGAAGACGGCGGCTGGTGCGACGTCAGGCACGCGCAATGCGAGGCCGACCCGGGCTTCGCCGTTTGCGTGTCGACGTCCGAGCACCTGAACGCCATGGTCGCGTTCGGGTACGAACTGTTCGTGGCGGGGTCATCCGGGCTCGCTCTCCACCACGTGGACGGCCGTTGGGACGTCCTGCGCCATGACGCGATCCACGTCAACACGCGCCTCAATGCCGTGTTCGGCCCGGACCCGGAGCACGTCTACTTCGCCGCCGCCGACCTCCTGCTGCGATGGGACGGGTCGGCACTCCACCGCATCCCGACCGGGGACGCGCCGATCGAGGACGGCTCGCGGTTCTTCGCGGGTTCCGGCGTGGCGGACGCTGCCGGGACGATCGTCGTCTCGGCCTCGGGGGGCCTGCTGCGGTACGACGGGACGACGTGGGACCGCATCCCGATCGGCGGGCCGTTCGGCGACGGATTCCAACCGAGCAGCGCACTCGTGGGCACTCCGACCGACCTCCGGCTGACGGTCTCGCGCGGACAAGGGAGCGCCCAGGAGCACGCCTTGGCGCGGTGGGACGGGAGCTCGTGGAGCCGGGTGGACCTGCCGTGGGGCGCGTCGGCGAACGAGGTGGTGGCCGACGCCGGGGCGGGCCGCGTCCTCGTGACCGACGGCGACGCCATCCTGCTCGTCGCGGGGACCCAGGCAACCGCGATCGCCGTCGAGCCCGCCATCGCCGGCGGCATCTGCCGCTACGTGGAGACCGCCATCGGATTCATGGGATTCGCGCACGTGGAGGGAGTCGGGGATGTTCTCGGCACGTCCCGGTACGGTCTCCTGCTGATCCAGGGCGGCGTGGCCCGCCCGTTCGCCTCGGCTCCCGAATGGCTCCGGGACATCGCCGCCACGCCGACGGGGGTGTATTCCCTGGAGTACCACCGCGTCGCGCACAGGCGCCTCATCGGCTCGGGCGCGCCGGAGCCCGGGCCGCCGCTCCCCGGGCCGCCGGACTGCGGTCCCGACGACTGCCGCATCCCCGCGGGCCCCTACTGCGACCCGGCCACGGGGAAGCGGGATGCCGTCGCGGCCGACTTCCGGCTCGACCGGCACGAGGTGACGAACGGCCGATTCGCCGCGTTCCTCGCGGATCCGGCGGGCGCCGCCTTCCGGCCGCCGGTCGCGGGCCAGCCCTACGACCTCTATGACTGGAGCCACGGCGCGCCGCGACCCGACCGCCTGGAGCACCCGGTCGCCTTCGTCTCGCCGAAGGCCGCCGAGGCATTCTGCGCCCGGGAAGGAAAGCGCCTGCCCACCGCCGCCGAGTTCCATCGGGCCTGGTCCGCGGGACGCGTGGTCCGCTTCCCGTGGGGCAACGACGCGCGGCCGCGCGCGGCGAACCTCCGGCACGGCGGAGACCCGTTCGAGTACGACGGCTTCCCCGAGACCACGCCGGTCGGCTGGTTCGACGGGTCCGACCGGGGGGGATTCGCTACCGAGGTCGGCGCGTCGGCCTATGGCCCGGAAGACCTGATGGGCAACCTGGCAGAGATCGTGACCGCGCCCGACGGGTACCACGAGTGCGGGGGCTCCTGGTGGACGCCCGCAGCGGCGTACTTCGGCGGGTGGTCAACCTGGATGACCGAGGGCGCACTCCTTGCGACCGCCCCCCTTCCGTGCCCCCTGCGCGGCTCGCCGGCGTGGGGCCTCTGGAAGTCGGGAGGCCTGCCCGCCGCGACGTGGATGACGAGCGGTTTCCGCTGCGCCCGCGACGCGGATTGACCCGGTCGCGCGAACAGGGTCGCCGCCTCCTCGCGAACAGGGTCGCCGCCTCCGGCGTTGATCGCGCGCCGCGGTCGCCTTACAATCGGTAAGGACGTGTCGCAGGAGTAAGGCTTGGCCATCGCGACGCTGACCAGCAAGGGTCAGATCACGATCCCGAAGAAGGTCCGGGACGCTGCGCACCTGAATCGCGGCGATCAGGTGGTGTTCCGGGTCCGCGACGACGGCGTTATCGAGATGGCAAGCGCGTCCGTGGACCTGCTGTCACTCGCCGGCGTGCTGAAGCCTTCGGTCCGCGGGGTCACGCTCCGCGAAATGGACGAGACGATCCGCGAGGAGGGCTGCCGACGGTGAGGGCTCTCGACACGAACGTGCTCGTGCGCTTCCTGATCGACGACGACGCGGCGCAGCACGCCGCCGCCGTCGAGGCCGTGCGGGAGGCTTGCGAGGTCAGGCGCGAGCCGCTGTGGATCGCGGACGTCGTGCTGGCCGAGGTCGGCTGGGTCCTGCTGAAACGCTACAAGGTCGGAAGGACCGAGTTCGCCTCCGTCATGCGACGGATCGCGTCGTCGCGCGACCTCGCGTTCGAGTCCAGGGAGCGTGTCGCGGCCGCGGTCGACCGCTTCGAGAAGGGACATGCCGACTTCGCGGACTACCTGATCGCGGAGGGCGCGCGGGAGTCGGGCTGCGACGCCGTGCTGACGTTCGACCGCGAGCTTCAGCGGGAGCCGGGCTTCCAGGCCCCGTGAACCCCACGGGAGGTGCCGCGGATGACGCGATTCGAACTGGATTCCGGGGAGCTTCCGCCGCCGAAGCCGTTCGCCGCGGGCATCCGCCGCGCCCCGAGCCGGGGCTTCCGGCTGTCGCGGGCGGACGCGGCGCTGGCCGTCGCGAACGCGCTCCGCTACGTGCCGGAGCGGTTCCACGCGACGCTCGCGCCCGAGTTCATGGACGAGCTGCTGACGCGCGGCCGGATCTACGGGTACCGCTTCCGTCCCGAGGGGCGCATCCGGGGGCTCCCGGTGTCCGAGTACCCCGGCCGCACGCTCGACGGCCGCGCGATGCAGGTCATGATCGACAACAACCTCGACTTCGAGGTGGCGCTCTATCCCTACGAGCTGGTCACCTACGGCGAGACCGGCCAGGTCTTCCAGAACTGGATGCAGTACCTGCTCGTGAAGCGCTACCTGGCCGAGGTCCGCGAGGACCAGACGCTCGTCGTGTCGTCCGGCCACCCGGTCGGCCTGTTCCCGTCGCGGCCCGAGGCGCCGCGCGCGATCGTGACGAACGGCCTGATGGTGGGCGCGTTCGACACGCCCGCGGACTTCCACCGCCTCTCCGCCGTGGGCTGCGTCAACTACGGGCAGATGACCGCGGGCGGCTGGATGTACATCGGGCCGCAGGGCATCGTGCACGGGACGTACATCACGCTGCTGAACGCGGGCCGGACGTACCTCGGCATCCCGGAGGCCGGGGACCTGCGCGGGCACACGTTCGTGTCGTCGGGGCTCGGGGGGATGTCGGGCGCGCAGCCCAAGGCCGTCGAGATCGCGGGGGGGGTCGGGGTCATCGCCGAGGTCGACGAGAGCCGCATCCGCACCCGCCACGAGCAGGGGTGGGTCGCGCGCGTGTCGTCGGACCTCGCGCAGGTCGCCGCGTGGATGCGGGAGTCGGCCGCGGCCGGCGAGGCGACGTCGATCGCGTACCACGGCAACATCGTGGACCTCCTCGAGCACCTCGACGCGAACGCGGTGCCGGTCGAGCTGCTGTCCGACCAGACCTCGTGCCACGCGCCATACGAGGGGGGGTACACGCCCGCGGGCACCTCCTTCGACGAGGGCCGCGAGCTGATCCGGCGCGACCCAGCCGAGTTCCGGCGCCGCGTGGACGCGAGCCTCCGCCGCCACTTCGAGGTGCTGCTGCGGCTCGTCGCGAAGGGCGGGCGGTTCTGGGACTACGGGAACTCGTTCCTGAAGGCGGTCTTCGACGCGGGCGTGACCGAGGTCGCGCGGAACGGGGCCGACACGAACGACGGGTTCGTGTGGCCGTCGTACGTCGAGGCGATCATGGGCCCGCTCTGCTTCGACTTCGGCTACGGCCCGTTCCGGTGGGTCTGCCTGTCGGGCGACCCCGCCGACCTCGCGCGCACGGACGCCGCGGCCATGGCGTGCATCGATCCGGAGCGGCGCGGCCAGGACCGCGACAACTGGCAGTGGATCCGCGACGCGGAGCGGAACCGCCTGGTCGTGGGCACGCAGGCGCGGATCCTCTACGCGGACGCCGAGGGCCGCGTGCGCATCGCCCTGCGCTTCAACGCGATGGTCCGGCGCGGCGAGGTCGGCCCGATCGTGATCGGCCGCGACCACCACGACGTGTCCGGGACCGACTCGCCGTTCCGCGAGACCGCGAACGTGCGCGACGGCTCGAACCTCACGTCCGACATGGCGCACCAGTGCTTTGCCGGGAACGTGGCGCGCGGCATGACGTGGGTCGTGCTGTCGAACGGCGGGGGGGTCGGGACCGGCAAGTCCGTGAACGGCGGGAACGGGATCGTGCTCGACGGGGGGGAGCGCACGGACCGCGTGCTCGCCTCCGGGCTCGACTGGGACGTCACGGGCGGCGTGGCGCGGCGGGCCTGGGCGCGCAACCCGAACGCGATCGCGACCGCCGCGGCCTGGAACGGACGGATGGGAGACGCGGGCCACGTCACCCTTCCGGTCGTCGCCGACCCCGACCTCGTCTCGCGGGCGGTGGACGGCGCGCTCGGGTCCGGATGACGACGCGCCGGCCTTCCGGTCGCCCGGGTTCGGCCCCTCAGGTATCCCCGCAAACCGGGCGCGCCGGGCCGCGGGCCAGATGTGAGGCCCGCTGGCCCGGCGCCCACCGCGCACGCACCCCTCGGCTGCCGATCATGAGGGGATTCCCCGGGTTCCGCCCCACTTGCGCCACGCCCCCCGTCCGTGCCACGATCCGTCTCGGCTTGTTTCCCACGGAGGAGAGGATGAGGCTCGCGATCCTGGCGTTCACCGCCGTGCTGTTCGTGTCGGAGGTTGCGTTCGCGCTGCCGACGGTCCAGTCCAAGGCGAAGACGGACGACGACCTGACGGTCACGCTCCGCGTCCTCGACAAGACCATCAAGGGCGATTCGAAGTCCTGGTGCGAGATCCGCGTGGTGGATCCGGGCGTCCAGGTGAAGTGGAAGTCGGGCGACAAGCTCGACGTGTGGGTGTACGAGGACGACCTGATCGGCGACGAGCAGATCTGGCACACCCAGATCACGATCGGGTCCGAGACCAAGATCGACGAGGTTTTCGACTGCTCGGCGAAGTTCCCCGACGGCGACGCGTCCGGCGCGCTGGACATCTACGGGAAGGCCACGGCGAAGAAGGCCGAGTGCGGGTTCTGGTGCTTCCAGGACTCCCCGGGCACCGACGCCGTTCCGGTCGCGCTCCTCGAGGACGACGCAAAGGAGCCGGACGACGAGATGGGCGCGGCCAAGGTCATCGGCCTCGGCACGGCCGCCGACTACGTCTGCCGCGACCAGGACTGGTTCTCGTTCCAGGTCATCGAGTCCTCGGCCGTCACCTTCCGGACGACGTATACGACGACGGTCGGCAAGCTCGACATCACGCTCTACGGCCCGGACGGCGGCCAGCTCGCGACCGGGACCGACGACGCGAGCGGCTCGGCGATCGTGGACAAGGTCGTGCAGGCGGGCACCCACAAGGTGCGCGTGTCGCCGCGCAGCGGGAGCGACTACAACTTCTACGACCTCGGCCTGACGCTCGCGTCCACCGACTGCACGCCCGACCAGGAGCTGTCCGAGGGCTGCGGCACCTGCGGCCACCGCACGCGGACCTGCAACTCGGAGGGCGTGTGGGGCGCGTGGGGCGCGTGCGCCGGAGAGGGCGAGTGCATGCCCGGCAGCACCCAGCAGGAAAGCTGCGGCCTGTGCGGCAAGAAGACCCGCACGTGCAACCAGGCGTGCTCCTGGTTCTGGGGCGCCTGCGAAGGCGAGGGCACCTGCTCGCCCGGCGAGAAGGAGACGCAGCCGTGCACGGGCGGCACGAAGGAGCGCGTCTGCAACGTGAGTTGCCAGTGGGACGGGTGGGGCGCGTGCAACGTCACCGGCTGCACCGAGGGCGCCAAGGAGGCGTGCTACGAGGGGCCGAACGGCACGGCCGGCGTCGGCGTCTGCAAGGCCGGCGAGAAGACCTGCCATTCCGGCGTGTTCGGCGCGTGCGAGGGCCAGGTGAAGCCGGGGACGGAGTCCTGCGCGAACGGCAAGGACGACGACTGCGACGGCAAGACCGACAAGGACGACACGGAGCAGTGCCCGCCGGACTCGAAGGCCAAGATCGGCGAGGGCTGCACCACGAACTCGGATTGCGAGGACGGCTTCAAGTGCCTGATGCCGCCGGACTACCCGCTGTTCAAGGGCGGCTACTGCTCCAAGGTGGACTGCTCGGCCGACGGCCAGTGCGGCGACGGCGGCCTCTGCGGCCACGCGTT
>VGRB01000304.1 GCA_016875475.1 Deltaproteobacteria bacterium | reverse complement strand
CCCCCGCGACCGCGCCGCCCCTCGCCGAGCCCCGAACCGACGGGGAGACGGAGGACTCCGCGCCCGCGCACCTGTCATTTCGCTGCTCGGGGCTCGGCTTGACAGCTACCGGGGCCGCGGGTAACATCCGCGAGCTTTGTTGCTCCCCGGGGGTGTAGCTCAGTTGGGAGAGCGCTTGAATGGCATTCAAGAGGTCAGGAGTTCGATCCTCCTCACCTCCACCCGGGACTGGCTGTAGTCTTTACGTTTATCGGCCTTCCGAGCCCCCCGATCCACGCGATAACCCCCGATGGAAGACAGAATGGAAGACGGAATTCCGGGGCCGTCTCGCGTCTCGCGGCGGAAAGCGTGTCGGGATGATGGGTTGCGAGGCACCGGCGGCGGCGGTCGTGAACCGCTGGCTTCTTGAACTCGGATCGGGATGTCGCCGTCGAGTGGGCTGCGGCGCGCGCGGTCCCGGGCACGGCATCGAGAGTGGTCCCAGGGGGACACCCTGCCGGAGATGATCGACAATGCGTTCGTGCGGGCCTTGCAGGAGGTGCTCTCCGGGCTCCAGAAGGCGGCCTTGGACGCGGGCGAGCTGAGGGCCGTGCTCGCGCGAGGTGGCATGCCCTGTACGGTGGGCGAACTGGAGGACCGGTTCAAGCGACACTTGACCGGCCTGACCCGCGGCAAGGAACCCGGGAAGGTCCGGATCGTGCTGGAGTAGACGATATCGTTGGAGCGCGGAATGACGACGAACTGGCCTGGCTACGGACGGTACTTGGGGACCTACGAACGCGACTCGCGCAAGATGAACGGCGTCCTGTATCAGATGTGCAGCGACATGCCCTTGCACACCGACGAGGGCGACGTCTGGGCGAAGGCCTGGATCATCGGTAGATCATATGCGAGTGGCATCGAGAGGCATGCCGCGGACGGGCTCAAGCCGGTCGTCGGCGTTCTTCGCAGGTCTGCCCCGTGGCTTGACCAGGGGTTGGCCGCCCTCCGCAAGTTCGATCCGCCAGAGCCAACGCATGCCGGACTGCCTGAGATCGCCGCCTTGCACGGCCGTCTCTCGCATGCGCTGGCGAAGTGCACGCGGGATGGCAACCAGGTACGGTCGTTCGTCGCGAAGTACCTGCATTTTCACGCGCCGGTCGTGCCCAAAAACGACAGCAGTGTCGGTTCGCAGGTCAGGGCCAGAGGCTGGTACCCGTGGCGCCGCGCGTGGACAACGCAGCATCCCACGCCTGCTGGCGCCGATGGGGAGTACTGGCGGCATTGCGTCCGGATCGCTTTCCTCGCCGAGGACTGGCGCGCTGAGGGGCTCGATCCGACTGCGCGGAAGATCGACACGTACGTGTACTCCCGGGTCAAGGAGAAGTAGGCGGAGGCAACGGAGGACTGCACGGCAGGGAGCGAGCAGGACCTGGACCTCGAGGCTGCCTCGTCGCACGGGCGGCGCAAGGTCACGTGCTTGAGGCGGACCTTCGCGAGCGACGACGCCCGCCGCGAGTTCTTCCGGGACCTGCTGCGCCAGGCCCTGCCGTCGATCCGCGCCACGCCGGGCTGCCCGAAGGGCGACGACGACGCGATCCTGGGCATGAGCTACCCGCCGTACTACACGGCCTGCCCGAACCCGTTCCTCGCAGAGCTCGCCGGCGAGCCCGGCGACGGGCAGGACGGCTACGAGCGCGAGCCCTACGCCACGGACGTGAGCGAGGGCAAGAACGACGGCTTCTACAGGGCCCACGGCTACCACACCAAGGTCCCCTACAAGGCGATCGTCCGCTACCTCGGAGGCCGTGCCCGCTCCCGAGATGGCGGCCTTGGCCGAACGGTACGGCTTCGTCTTCATGGCCCACGCGCTCGGGGACGCGAACCGGTCGGCGTACGTCGAGCGGGGCTTCGACTACGTCGAGAAGAACTTCTATCCCGGCCGGACCTTCGAGAGCCTGGGGGATCGCGGCGGGGATCGACGTCCTGGTGTGGTCCGAATCGGAGTTCGCGCGTCGCCTGGGTGCCCGGGCATCGCTGCCCGCGACCGTGGTCCGGGAGGGGGTGCTCCTTCATGCCGCATGACGCTCTCGCTGTCGAGACCGTCGCCTGGCTGTCGAAGGCCGAGCAGGACCTCGGGGCCGCCCGGCTGCTGGCCGACGGCTACCCGGACGCCGACGGCTACCCGGACGTGGCGCCGTTCCACTGCCGGCAGGCGGTCGAGAAGGCGCTCAAGGCGTTTCTCGTGGCGCACGACGTGCCGTTCCGCAGGAGTCATGACCTGCGCTAGATCGGTCTGCAGTGCGTCCAGATCGAGCCGGCGCTCGAGCCCCTCGTCCGCAGCGCCGCCCCACTCGCGGTCTTCGCGTGGCGGACCCGCTACCCCGACGAGGAGATCGAGCCCGTCGCACGCGGGGAGGTGGAAGCGGTCATGACAATTGCGTCGGCCACCGTTGCGGAGTTGCGCCTTCGCCTCGCGTCGACGGTCGCCCCTCAACGCTAGCGTTCGTCGCGGAAGCGACCGAATCGGGACTGCCCGCCTGAAGGCCGAGGTGGATGTCGGGACCGGCCGGGAACCCGAGCAGGACCTTCCGGGACGTGGTATGAAGGGCCGGCGCCTCGCGAGGGAAATCCATGGCAGCGCCCGTCACCGTCCGCACCGGCGGCTACATCGACGCGTTCTGCACCAAGTGCGACCTGACGCTCGGGCACACGGTCATCGCGATGGTCGGCTCGCGCGTCGTGAAGGTGCATTGCAACACCTGCGGCGCCGACCACGCCTTCCGGGGCGAGCAGGCACCGGCGGCCCGGGCGGCCGGATCGGCGTCGGGCGCGCCCTCGGTGAAGGCCGGCCCCTCCTGGGCGACGCTGATGATGGGCAAGGACGTCGACAAGGCGCGGAAGTACAGCATGAAGGAGCACTTCTGCGTGGACGACCTGGTCGACCACCCCACGTTCGGCGCGGGCGTGGTGATCGCGGAGCGGTCCGGGAAGATCGACATTGTGTTCGAGGGCGCCCAGAAGGTGCTGGTGAACGGCGCGGCGCCGCCGTCGGCGGACCCGCCCGCCAGGGCGCCTCGCGGCCGTCCCAACCCGTTCCGCCCGCAGTAGGTCTTCTGCCCGCGTTCGGACAGAGCCCGCGGGAGGTGTGCCCGGGGGACCGCGCGAGTCACGGGCGTTTCCGGTGGAGTCCGCGCTCCCCCGCAACGGAGTCGAAATCATGGCGAGACCGGTCCCCCGGACCCAGGCGAAGCGTCAGCGCGAGGCCGCAATGCCGCAGAAGCGCAGGGTGAAGGATGAGAAGCGCGCCCCCCTCCGATCGATGCCCCTGGGGCCTGCCGGGTCGGGAAGGTGGGGTGCGCGTCTCGACGGGAGTCGTTCGGGACCGCCTGCCGTGCGGGCCGGGCGACAGCGCGGAATGCTTCGACAGGTTTCTCTTGCGCTTTCCGCGAAAAGGGTCTATGGTGCCCGCGATCGGAGGTGGTTCACCTGCCCGAAACCGCGGTCTTCCCGAGTCCCCAAGGTTCTCAAGGAGCCTCGCCGACCGGGTCCCGAGGAGGCGCGCCACTGAGCGCGCCGCGAACTGTAGCAGGAAGCCGGACGCCGCTTGGCGGTGGCCTCCAGAGACCCGGTCATCGGGTCGGTGCGTGGCGGGCGAGATGCCCGCGATTCGGGAGTACCAGATGAAGAACAAGCTGTTCGTTGGTGGGCTGGCGTGGGCGACGACCGAGGCTTCGCTTCGCTCGGCGGCGCAGGCGTACGGGGACGTCGAGGACGTGAAGGTGATCACGGACCGCGACACCGGCCGCTCCAAGGGGTTCGGGTTCGTCACGTTCGCGACCGACGAGGCCGCGGCGAAGTGCAAGTCCGAGATGGACGGCCAGGTCATCGACGGGCGCCCGGTCAAGGTCGACTACCCGCGTGAGCGCGAGGATCGCGGCGGCGACCGCGGCGGGTTCGGCCACGGCGGCGGGCGCAGCGGCGGCGGCTTCGGTCGCGGTCCGCGCGGGTACTGATCCCCCTCCGCTGTCGTGTTCGCGCGCCGCCGTTCGTGCCGGCCGTCGAGGCGGGACGGACGGGTGGGCCATCCGTCGTTCGAGGCGTGCGCGCCGACGAAGCTGCGGGACTCGGGTGGTGCCGACGAACTGCGCGATGGCCTCGACCGGCCGGGATCAGGAGACCTTCTCGGCCGGGAAGGCGAACGCGAACCAGACGGCCGCCACGATCAGCGCGAACGAGACCACCGTGTTCCAGCGAAGGCGCTCGCCCAGGTAGAGCCAGGCGAAACCGGCGAAGACGGTCAGGCTGACCACCTCCTGGATGATCTTCAGCTGCGTCGCGCTGTACTGCCCGTAGCCGATGCGGTTCGCAGGCACCTGCAGCGTGTACTCGAAGAGCGCGATTCCCCACGACGCGAGCACCGCGATCCACAGCGGCGCGGTCGTGAACCTGAGGTGACCGTACCACGCGACGGTCATGAAGAGGTTCGAGGCGACGAGCAGCATCACGGTCCACACGGCGAAGCCCCCGGAGCGACTACCGGCGGGCATTGTAGCGTCGCGCCGCGCATCGGGGCCACTTCCGGCCCGGTCGAGCGATCCGCGCCGAGGCGCGAAGCGCTTCACCGAGGGGGCGTTTCCGTGCTAGAAACGCCGTCGAAGGTCGTCATCGCGTCTTCGGAGGGAGGGGCCGCATGGGTGTTCACCGGTTCGGTCGGGCCTCCGCCGCCCGGCTTCTCGCCGCGCTCGTCTGCGTGCCCGCGGTCGCGCGCGCCCAGGAGCCGCCTGCGTCGCCCCCCGCGGAGGCGGTGACGCCGCCGCCCCCCGCGGAGCCGCCTGCGTCGCCCCCCGCGGAGGCGGTGACGCCGCCGCCCCCTTCGCCCGATCCCGCCACTCCTCCGTCGTCACCGCCGCGGCCGCCCGAGATCGTCTGGCCCCCGCTCGACGCGCCCGCGCGCGCCGGCGCCGGGAAGCCCGCGGACGCCGCCCCGAAGGCCGGCGGGGCTTCCGGGAACTCCATGGACGAGCCGGTCGAGAACGCGTTGAAGCCGGACGTGGCCACGCTCGGCGCCCCCGGCACGCCGGGCTGGCGGAACCGCGTCGCGGTGCAGGCCGGGCTGGACCTCGTCGGCGAGAGCCTGTACGTCGGCATCACCCCGGGCGCGAACTTCTCGTACCGGGTGCTCGACCGGCCGCTCTCGGTCACGCTGGCCGCGCCGCTCCGCATCCGGATCCTCGACGCGCGCGCCGAGGACCGCGTCGGGGACCTCGGCCGCTTTCACCGCGAGGACTGGGACGAACCCGGCGACTGGATCCAGATCCTCCAGAACGTGACGTGGGGCGGCGAGGAGGACGACTTCTTCCTGCTCGACCTCGACCAGTACGAGACCGAGACCCTGCACCAGGGAGCCCTCGTCCGCCGCTATGCGCCGAACCTCACGCTGGCGTCGCACCGGGTCGCGCTCGACACCATGGGCTACAGCCGCTGGGCCGCCGGCGAGGTCTACGTGGACAGCCTGGCCGAGCCGCACGTGGTGGGGGGGCACGCCCAGGTCCACCCGCTCTCCTTCTTCCGGCAGGCCCGCAAGGACTACCGCATGCGCACGTTCTGGCTGGGCGCCTCGATCGCCTCGGACGTGGACGCGCCGCTGCGCAACCGCCTGGACGCGGACGACGCGGACGACGACGGCCGCCGCCTTTCCGAGGTGCTGCTTGACCCCGTCACGCACCGCCCGTCCTACCACCCGACGTCGGTCATCGGGTGGGGCGTGGACACCGGCATCCGCGTCATCCACGAAAAGGACCGGAAGACCGGCGTGGACGTCGCCTGGGACACCTACGCGGACTACTCCTTCCTGGCCTCCGGCGTGCCGGACGACGACCCGACGCTGCTCGCCCGCGGCGCCCCGCCCACCCGCGGCGTGATGTCCGGCGGCTTCACCTGGGGCAACCTGCTGCGGGTCGATCTCGGCGGCCGCCCGCGCCACGTGCTGCGCGCGCGCCTCGAGTACCGCAACCACGACCCCGACTACCTGCCCGGCTACTTCGGGCTGCTCTACGACATCGAGCGCTCGCAGTACCGCACCGGGTCCGCGGACCCGGCCGCCGTCGCGAACCGCACCAAGCTCCAGGAGGTCTTCGGCCGCGGCGGCAGCCGTCCGAACGGCGGCCTGATCGAGCTGACGTACCTGCTCGGCCGCTGGCTCGTCGTCGGCATGGGCTTCGAGTTCAACGACCGCACCCCCGACAACCACATGTTCGCGACCCCCGAGGTCCCGGACATGTTCGGGTGGCAGCTAGCGCTGACCTACCACCGCCGGAACGCGGACGGCGCGGCGAGCCTCTGGCGCTGGTTCGGCGACGGGGGGTACGACGTGGTCGTCGCCCGCACCCGCTACGAGATCAGCGTGTTCGCGGTGGCCATCGAGGCCATGACGCCCTTCGGGATCGACCCGGACAACACGCTCGTCCCGAAGTGGGAAGTCGATCTCGCGCTCGAGCTGGGGTGGACCTTCGGCAAGCTGCTCGGGAAGGGGGGTGAGCGATGAGGCGCACGACCTTCGCAGCGTTCGCGGGCGCCGTGACGGCGCTGGCGGCCTCGGCCGGCTGCTCGTTCCTCGAGGCGTTCGAGATCGTCTATGGCGGCGAGGGCAAGTACCGGCTCGACCCGCTCGAGACGGAGCTGGCCGTCCCGAAGGTGGAGGACCTCGGCAACCTCTCCCCGGAGGAGCTGGCCGCGGGCATCCCCGGCCTGCCGGAGTCGAAGTCGGACTTCACGCTCGCCCACGCGCAGGGGGCGCTGAAGCTGGCCGGGGACTGCTCGGTCACCGGCAAGGCGATGCAGGCTGCGGTCAAGGGCAAGATCGACCCGGAG
>VGRB01000303.1 GCA_016875475.1 Deltaproteobacteria bacterium | reverse complement strand
CATCGAGGCGTCCGGCGCGGCCGCTGCCTACGAGGGGGTCGCGTCCGCGGTCCTGGACCAGGCGGACGTGCACGCGCTGATGCTGGTGTTCGTCTGGATCCCCGAGTCCAGGTTCGACGCGGCCGCGGTCGCGGAGCGGCTGGCCCGGCGGCACCCCGGCAAGCCGTTCGTCGCGGTCTTCATGGGCGGGCCGCCCGACGAGGTGCGCGAGGTCGCGAACGGCCTGGAGGCGCGGGGAGTCCCATGCTATCCGGACGTGTCCCGGGCGATGCGGGCGGTCGCCGCGCTCGCGCGGCGGGGCACGGGGACTGGCGGCTGACGGGAGGAACGGGAGGGGCGGTCCTCCCTTTGATCACGGGCTCTCACCGGATGACCCTCGTTCGGATATGATCGTGACCGCGGCGCGGCGTTTCGATCGACCGCTCGTGGAAGGGACATGGCAACGTCTGCCCGGAGGCGTCTGAGTACCCGACTGCCCTTCCCGACCGTCCCGTCCCTCCCGGGCGACATCGCGCAGGGCACCGAGGTCGAAGGCCGGTTCGTGGTCCGCGAGCCCATCGGGCGCGGCGGGTCCGCGGTCGTCTACGCCGCCGAGCAGCGCTCCATGGGCCGCAAGGTCGCGCTGAAGGTGCTGAAGTCGGACCTCGGCCGGGACGAGGACGCGCGGCGCAGGTTCCTGCGCGAGATCCGCGCCGTGAGCGCGCTGACGGACCCGCACACCGTCTCGGTATTCGACGTCGGGATGACCTCGGACGGCCTCCTGTACATTGCCATGGAGCTGCTCCGGGGGCTGTCGCTCGCCCAATTGATGCGCCGGGAGGGTGGACGCCTCGCGCCCGACCGGGCGGTCCGTCTCGCGGACCAGGTCCTCGACTCGCTCGCCGAGGCGCACGCCGCCGGGATAGTGCACGGCGACCTGAAGCCCGAGAACATCTTCGTCATGCAGCGGTCGGGCAGGGAGTTCGTGAAGGTCCTCGACTTCGGGATCGCGACGTTCCTCGACGAGGCGGCCTCCGGCGCCGACCCCGAGGAGACCGTCGGCACGGTCCACTACATGAGTCCCGAGCAGGTGATGGGCCAGCCGCTCGACCCGCGGACGGACCTGTACTCGCTCGCGGTGCTCGTGTTCGAGATGGTGTCGGGCGTGGTCCCCTTCGACGGGCCCACCCCGGTCGAGATCGCGTTCAAGAAGACGCGCCACGAGCCCCCGACCATCCGCGCGGTGAGTCCGGACGTCACGCCCCCGGTCCGACTTGAGCCGTTCCTCAACAAGGCGCTGTCGCGGGACCGGACCGAGCGGCCCGCGGACGCGGACGAGTTCCGGCGCCTGCTGATGGAGGCCATGGAGGCACCCGCGATCGCGCCGCCGGCGGCCACGCTGCATGCGCCTTCCGCGCAGGCGCCGGTCACCCCCCGGCCCCCCGTCGCTGCGCCTCCCCTCATCGTTTCGCAGCCCGCGGTCGCCGGGCGGCCGCCGGTGGCCGCGCCACCCCCGCCCGAGCCCGTACGCCCGGCGTCCGCCCTCCCGCGCGGTCCGAGGATCCAGGTGGGGCGCGAGGCGGAGGCGCCGCGCCCCGAAGCCGCGGCGGCTCCGGTCCGGCCCCGGCGGGACACCGCCCCGGGGATCCCCGTCGTGCCGCCCCAGGCCGCCCCGAGGGCCGCGGACGCCCCGAGGGCCGCGGACGCCCCGAGGGCCGCGGACGCCCGGGCGCCGGGCCCGGCCCGGCCTGCCTCGAAGCCGTCCCAGACCCGCTCCCGCCGCACCGGCGCCCGGCTGCGGGACGTGGTCGAGGCGCCCGTGTCGCCCGCGGCCAGGGCGTCGCGTACGGCCGCGCCCGAGGCGCCGCCCGCCGCGCCCGAGGCGCCGCCCGTCGCGCCGGCGGAGCCGCCCCGGGAGCCGCCTGCACGACAGCCCGCGTCCCTGCCGTACGACCGGCGCCGCGCGCCCCGCGAGCGGAGGGCCCGCGCGGTCTCCTGGCTCGCGGACGACCGCGAGCACAAGGGCACCATGACGGACGTCAGCCCGGGGGGGATGTTCGTGGCCTCGATCCTGCTGCCGTCGGTCGGCACCGCGCTCGACTTCCTGTTCGCCGATCCGGCCCGTCCGGGCCAGGCGCTGAAGCTCGCCGGGATGGTGATCCGCCACGTCGCGCAGCCGTCCGCGCCCGGCGAGGTGCGCGGGTTCGGCGTGCGCTGGACGTTCGCGCACGGCGTGCGGCTTCCCCTGACCGTGTCCGAGCTGTTCGAGCGGGCCGCTCTCGTCTCGCCCGACGGCGCCCCGGTGGGGTGAGGCGGGGTGTTGTTTCCCGCGTTTCCCGCGGGTTCGTTGACCCTCCCCGGATCCCGGTGCTAGCATCCGTCGGTTGCTCGGGAGGACCGGCATGTTCACGCGGTTGTCCGTGCGGAACTTCCGCGCCATCGGGCCCGGGCGGCTGGACCTGGACCTCGCCCCCGTGACGCTCCTGGTGGGAGAGAACGGGGCCGGGAAGTCGAGCGTGCTCCAGGCCATGGCCCTCACCGCCCAGAGCGCAACCGAGGACCGCAACCGGTACGACCTGATACTGTCCGGCTCGAAAGTCGAGTTTCCGGTCGAAGCCGGGATGCCATACCAGGATCAGGTAGCGGCAGTCTGCTTCCGGCACGATCTGCTCGCGCCGCTGGCCGTGGGCTTCGTCCTGCGCGCCGGGGACGCTCCGCCGCTCCGGTACGAGTGGTCGCGCGCCGGCAGGGACTGGCCTTCATGGTCCCATGTGCTGGCGTCCGGGGAGGCCGCGGAACGGCCGCTGCTCAGCGTGCGAGACCTGGCCAGGGGGGGAGCGGGTCGATGCGCGAGGCGATGCTCGCCGGCGAACCGGTCGTCTGCAACGCACCGATCGACCGCGTGCTCCCGCCCGAGGCTCGCCACCCCTATCGCTACGCACCTCCCGGACAGCCTGGTACGGCATTGCCCGACGGGCCCGTCTTCGCGGAATTGGCCGGCGCGTACGAGGCGATCGAGCGCTCGCTGGCGGCGGTCCACCTGCTGACGCCGGTTCGCGGCGCTCCATTGATGCACGTGGAAGAGGGTCAGGCCTGCTCGAGGAGCCGGAGTGCAACCTCCACCCGAGGTTCGAGAAGCTCCTGCCGGAGTTGTTCGCCAAGGCCGTGCAAGGCGGGAAGCAGGTCGTCGCCAGCACGCACAGCGAGGTCTTGGTCGCGGCGCTCGGGAACGCCGTGCGCCGCGGAGTCCTTGCGCCGGACCAGGTGGTCGTTCACCACCTCGAGCGGGACGAGACGGGGGTCCGGTCCGGATCGATCGGCATCTCGGAGAAGGGCTATCTCGATGAGTGGGTCAAGAGCTTCGCGGCCGTCGAGGGGGGGCTGTTCCGCGAGTGGGGCGAGGGTGTGCGTGAGGAGCGGGAGGTATCTGGTCGTGGACACGCACGTTCTGAAGGCCGCCGCGATCGCCCAGCGCGGCGGCGAACCGGCAAGTGAGGATCTCGCCCTGATCATGCGGATCCGCGAGGTCTGCTCGCGGATCATCTTCTCTGTGCGACAGCAGACGGAAGCGGCTCCCCTTTTCCTGAGGGCCGGATTCCGCTGCTGCTCGGCGACGCGGACTCGTGGCTGACCGTGAAGGACGACGGCCTGGACTGCTATCACGGCACGAAGGGGCCCGCCTGCCTGACCCTCTTCCACGGCGCCGGCCACGCCGGGTTCACCGACATCGGCGACGAGGTGCGGTTCCCGGACGAGCGGCTGTGGGCGGTCGCGCGGACCCGGATCGCCGCGTTCTTCGGGCTGCACCTGGCCGGGCGCGCCTCGTGCGCCGCGGTGCTGGCCGACCCGGGCGACGCGGCCGGGGGGACCGCGGATGGTACGTGGGTAGGACGGTGCAGGCAGTGAGCGGGTCCGGGCACGGGTACGGGCTCGGGTACGGGCTCGGGTACGGGTACGGGAGGGGCTCACCGGCCGCGGACCCACCGGGCGAGCGCCCACGCGGCGAAGCAGTCCTTGTACAGGCAGTAGTGGTGCATCGCGGTCTGGAAGAACACCCCGCCCACGCCTTCCTTCGGCATGGACCCGTCGGGCAGCTGGCGTGACGCGATCAGGGCGGCGGCGCGGTCCGCGGCGGCGGGATCCGGGTTGCCCGCGGCCAGCAGGGCGAGCAGGGCCCAGGACGTCATGATCACCTGGGACCGCTCGTGCTCCGCGTACTCGCCGGTGACCGGCCCGCGCCAGGACTCGCCCCAGCCGCCGTCGGGCTTGCGGTGGGCGAGCAGCCACGCGCACGCGCGGCGGATGGCCGAATGGTCCGCGGGCAGCCCGGCCGCGCGCAGGCCCTCGATCGCGTACCACGTCCCGTAGGTGAAGTGGACGCCCCAGAACCCGGCCCACGCGCCGTCCGGCCGCTGCTGCCGCAGCACGCACTCGACGCCGTCCCGCACCGCGCGGTCGACCCGTTCGCGCGCGTGGTCCGGGAGGCGGTCGCGCAGCCGCGCGAGCCCGGCCACGCAGGACGCGGTGCACTCGACGTAGCTCCGCTCGGTCATGCAGTTGCCGAACATCTCGGTCGGGTTCACGCGGTCGAGCAGGGCCCGCCCCCCCCGCTCGGCCTCGTAGCTCCCGAAGCCCCCGTCGGGGTTCCTGCGCGTCAGGACGAACTCCGCGGCCTCCGCGAGCCGCGCGGCCTCGATCCGATCCCCCCCGGGCAGCGCGTCGAGGTGGGCCAGCAACGCGGACGCGGCCTCGGCAGTGCAATCCGACACCGGCCACCGGTGGTGCGCGTCGGAGAAGCACCACCCACCGAGCCGGCTGTCGCGATGCCAGCGGCGGCGGTCCGGGATCTCGTCGCGCATCTGCGAGTCCCGCAGGAACAGGCAGGCCCGGCGCGCCGCCTCGGACACGGCGGGCGTGCGGTCGGCCGCCGGGACCTCGGCCAACGCCTGGAGCACGAACGCGGTGTCCCAGGTGTGCGAGTGCGCGCCGTTGAAGCGCAGGCCCTCGGCCTCGTCCTCCCAGGCCCAGTAGTCCATGCCCTCGTAGGTGCAGAAGGCGTCCGGGTCCGACGGGTCCGCGGCCCACAGCGCGAGCACGTTCAGGAGCCCGTTGACAGGCGAGACGCAGGCCCAGTTGGTGGACCGGCACTCGAACCGGATCCGCTCCAGGCACGAGGACATCGCGGCGGCGCGGAGCGGCTTGAACGGGGAGCGCTCGGCCAGGGCCAGCGCGTCGAACGCCGCCCGGAGCGCCGCGGACGGCGCCTCGTAGAGGTCGGTCGCGGCGACGAGGTGCCTCAGCCCGCGGAAGTCGATCGAGTCGAAGGCGCGCACGAACAGCTCGGCGCGGAGCGCGTCGCGCAGCGGCAGGTCGACCGTCAGCCGCCGGCCATACAGCCACGCCATCGCGAGGTAGATCAGGCGCGTGTGGTTGTACATGCGGCGCGGGTGCACCGGCGACGACTCCGGCAGCAGCCACGGCTCCGGCGGCATCGGGTGGACTCCCTCCCAGCCGTACAGGCCGAGCATCGCGAGCCACAGCTTGCCCCACGTCGGGATCGCCTCGACGCCCCCCTGCGAGCGGATCCACGCGAGCGCGGCCGCGGCCGGCGCGGCGTCCGGCCGGACCCCGAGGAGGCGCAGCGCGACGTACCCGAGCGCGGTCACGAACAGGCAGGCCGGGGACTCGGCGTGCAGGCCCCACCCTCCTTCCGGAGTCCGCCATGCCTCGAAGTGGCGGATGGCGCGCGCGGCGCGCGCTGGGTCGGGGGGGCGTCCGATCGCGTGGCCGACGATCACCCACTGGGCCAGCAGGACCGGGCACCACTGGACCTCGCCCGCCCAGCAGCCGCGCGGGTCCTGGACCGAGACGAGGTGATCGAGCAGGCGGGCGAGAACGCGCCGCGGGTCGCCGGGGGGTCTCATTCGCACGCGAAGCTCCGCTCGGCAGGGGCCGCGTCCGGGACGAATGCGCCGGAGGCCGCGGCCTCGAACCGTCCGACGAACGTGTAGCCGCGGCCGGAGCACGGCGAGCACTGCAGGTCGTCGCGGTCCGGGAACACGTCGAGATCGCTCATGAACGTCCGGAAGTGCGTGCAGCCGGACATCGTCGCGACGAGCTTGAAGTACTGGCGCTCCGCCATCTCCTCGCAGATCCCCCCCGCGAGCAGGCCGCCCGTGATCGCGTCGCCGTCCGGGGAGAAGGTGCCCTGCGTGAAGGTGTCCAGGATCGCGATCGGGACCGCGAGGAGGTCCGGGAACACGTTCAGCTCGCCGGGGCCGGCCGACCGGAAGACGCACCCGTCGAGCCGCGCGCGAATGCGGCCGGGCGGGGGGTCCGAGACCATGCGGTACCTCCCGGCGTCCGGCCCGTCCGCCAGCAGGATGGCGGTGCCCGCGTCGATCTCCAGCCAGCCGGTCGCCACGTCGTGCCGCGTCACGTGATAGACGATGCTCAGGTCGCGGTCCGCGATCTGCCCCGCCCAGAGCGCGGTCAGGGTCGCAGCGAGCGCGCCTTCCGGGCCGGCCGGCCGCTCCACGTCGAACCGCGAGAACCGGAAGTGGCGCCCCTCGAGGCTGCCCGCGACCGCGCAGCCCGGGGCGTCCGCCGGGGGCGGGATCTCGTACGGCCACGCCGAGTCCGCGGGCCGGACGTCCGGGGCGGCGCACGCGTCGCCGGCGCTGCCCGGGTCCGTCCCGGCCGCGTCCGCCACGGGACCGTGGTCCCCCGCGCCCCCCCCGCCGCTCCCGCCGTCCGCGAGGAAGCAGCCGGCGAGCAGGACCGGGACGGCCGCGACGACCCGCGTCATGGTGCCCCACCGCCGGCGCAAGGCGCCGGATACCTGCGGCACCTGAGCGGCTCCAGCTCCGTCGCGAG